>NZ_KV791721.1:0-1207 GCF_001807955.1 Morganella sp. HMSC11D09 | reverse complement strand
GGCTTGCTTAAATCTATCCGGCGTCAATATGGACAAGGATGTCCGCGCCTCGATGAGTTCCGCGCCCGATGTACCTAAAAAGTCCCACGGCTTCAATGAGCCACTTTTTTTGTCAGATTTTTCATCAGGCCGTCAGGCCGTTCATGTCATCAATAATCAGTCTTCGCAAAACCAGATGGGTAACTTCTTAAATTAACGATTACCCCTCCTGTGGAGAGAATTCTATCGTTACTTTTCGAACACGCTGTTTTGTGTCGTTATTGCCCAGGCTATCCGGGCTAATTTGTTGGCAAGAGCACAAGTTACAACATTAGAATGTTTTCGTTGCAGTTGTGCTCTAACCCAGTCGGCCAGCCTTCCGGATTGATGATCTAACCGCATAATAAGAATACGGGCACACAGAACCAGTAACCGTCGCAGGTTTTTATCCCTGCGCTTACTTATTCCCAATAAGGTAGTTCGTCCCCCGGTACTGTATTGCCGAGGAACCAATCCGGTCGATGCAGCAAAATCTCTGCTGCATACATACTGCTTTCCGTCGCATAACTGAGAAGATAAAACGCTGGCGGTGATCGACACAATACAGGGAATGGTAAGAAGACGTTGTCCTGTTTCATCGCGGCTCAGCTCCTGTTCCAGCGCGGCTTCAATCTCAGTAATCTGTTCAACCAGATAAAGATAATGTGCATGGAGGCGAATCAGTAGCCGTTCCAGATACGGCGGAAGCGTATTCTCAGCCAATACTTCGGAAAGACGCCTGATCACCGCTGTACCTATCGGCATGCTGATGCCAAACTCCAGCAAGAAGGCATGCATCTGATTAGTGGTTTTGACTTTATCTCTGACCAGCGACTCCCTGACTCGGTGAAGCGCCCGCATGGCCTGTTGAGCTTCAGTTCGTGGTTGCACAAATCGCATGGAGGGACGGGATGCCGCTTCGCAGATAGCTTCCGCATCGACGAAATCGTTCTTGTTACTCTTCACAAAAGGACGGACAAACTGCGGAGATATCAGCTTAGTTACATGACCTAAATCAGCAATCCGCCGAGCCATGAAATGTGCTCCGGCACAGGCTTCCATAACAACGGTAGCGGATGAACATCCGGCTAAAAATTCAATCAATTTGGTTCGCGTGAACTTTTTCCGCAGTAATGGGTTGCCGGACTTATCCTGACAATGTACATGAAAGGAATGTTTACCGAGATCG
>NZ_KV791720.1:3939-4379 GCF_001807955.1 Morganella sp. HMSC11D09 | reverse complement strand
AACGTTAACGTGCGGTTTCGTACGTTCAAACTTTTCTTTAGACATTAGTTGTCCCTCTAAGACACGGAATCGGTGGTTTCACCACATCAACCAAGCAGTATTGCTTGTCTGGATATTTACAGGGAAAAAAATCAAGGAATGGAGAACAACGGAAGTGGTGCTGATAGGCAGATTCGAACTGCCGACCTCACCCTTACCAAGGGTGCGCTCTACCAACTGAGCTATATCAGCACATCTTGGAGCGGGCAGCGGGAATCGAACCCGCATCATCAGCTTGGAAGGCTGAGGTAATAGCCATTATACGATGCCCGCGTGAACTCGGCTACCTGACTTTAATCTGCTGTAACTGAATCCGGAGTATTTTACATCGAAGGAGTCTTGAGTAAAACACTCAGGATAATAATTCACATTAGATGGTGGTGGGAGAAGGATTCGAACCT
>NZ_KV791720.1:0-3919 GCF_001807955.1 Morganella sp. HMSC11D09 | reverse complement strand
TGCTCCCTTTGGCCGCTTGGGTATCCCACCTTTCCAAATTGTTAAATGGTGCCGGCACCAAGAGTCGAACTCGGGACCTACTGATTACAAGTCAGTTGCTCTACCAACTGAGCTATGCCGGCATCAAGTGCTGCGCATTCTATGGAGACTTTGCGCAGGATGCAACAAAAAAATCGCTGAAATTGTTCTTTTGCTCACAAAGTGGACATTCTTCCGTATTTTGCTGTTTTTTTCAATAGGTAATGTACAAATTAGCAGCGATACTTATCACTTAAACTCTCAGTAATCACACAGATGGACTACCGTAAAAACCAATAATCCGCTTATTTTTGACTCCTTGTTTATGTCATGTGCAATGTAATTTATGTCCGCGACATCAAAAAAAATGCATTTTTTCAAAAAAATTGCTACGCCTGACTCTCATCTCTCGCTATGATGCGATTTATTTTCAGCCGGTACGGGTATTAATGACCTGTCCAACCTGCGTAATAAAGGCAGCTGTTGGTTTATGTATAAAGAAAAATCGCTCTCTCCTTATCTCCATTTCAGCCGCAGTCAGTGGGCGACCCTGCGTAACTCCGTTCCGATGACGTTGTCTGAGCAGGAAATTGACGATCTGCGCGGTATCCACGATGAAATCTCGATTGATGAAGTTATCGCGATTTATCTGCCACTGTCCCGTCTGCTGAACTTCTATATCAGCTCAAACCTGCGCCGTCAGGCCGTACTGGAGCAGTTCCTCGGCAGAAATGAAGCGAAAGTCCCTTATGTGATTGGTATTGCCGGCAGTGTGTCAGTCGGAAAAAGTACCACCGCCCGGTTATTGCAGGCGCTACTGAGCCGCTGGCCGGAACATCGCAAAGTGGATTTGATTACCACTGATGGTTTTCTTCATCCCAATTCTGTGCTGAATGAACGCGGTATTATGAAGAAGAAAGGATTCCCTGAATCCTATGACATGCATAATCTGGTGCGTTTCGTTTCTGAAGTGAAATCCGGTACCCCGCGGGTTCTGGCGCCGGTTTATTCACATCTGACCTATGACATTATCCCGGATAAACAGTTAGTGGTTGAGCAGCCGGATATCGTGATCCTGGAAGGCCTGAATGTGCTGCAGAGCGGGATGGATTATCCGGAAGCCATGCACCATGTGTTCGTGTCCGATTTTGTGGATTTCTCTATTTATGTGGATGCGCCGGAAGAATTACTGAAGAGCTGGTATATCGGGCGGTTCCTGAAATTCCGTCAGGGCGCATTCAGTGATCCTAATTCCTATTTCCATCACTATGCGCAACTTGAGGAAAGTGAGGCCGTCAGCATTGCCTCAACAATCTGGGATGAGATTAACGGCCTGAATCTGCATGAAAATATTCTGCCGACCAGAGAGCGGGCCAGCCTGGTGATGACCAAAGGCACCAATCATATGGTGACCAATGTGAAACTGCGGAAATAATCAGTTTTTCTGTTAAAAATAAACCGGCTCAGGCCGGTTTATTTTTTGAATTCACACCGCGAAGTGATATTTCTCCGCCGATATAGGGGGTAATTTCACCAAACTGATCTAATAACAAAGCACCCTGCCCGTTTATCCCTCTGGAAACGCCAAAGACCTCACGCTCACCAATAATCAGTTTTACTTCACGATTAAGGTAATTATCAAAAGCATACCAGCGTTCAATAAACGGGGTCAGTCCGCTTTTTTCGAACAAGTGCAACGCATCTGTCAGATGTTTAATAAACTCTGCAGATAATATATTACGGTCGATCTGAATACCGGATTGCTGCAGATTGATCCACTGCTGGCCAATCTGATCTGTACCGCTGCTTTCCATGGTCAGGTTAATCCCGATCCCGATAACCACATGCGCGGCATCCCCGGTTTTTCCCTGAAGTTCGACCAGAATACCGGCCAGTTTTTTGTCATCCAGATATAAGTCATTCGGCCATTTGACTTTTACACCGGTCGCACCCAGCTCATGCAGTGTCTCAGCAAGCACAATACCGACTACCAGACTCAGCCCGATAGCCGCTGCGGGTCCCTGCTCAAGACGCCAGTACAGAGAAAGATACAGATTGCGGCCAAACGGAGAGATCCACTGCCGCCCGCGGCGACCGCGTCCGGCATACTGGTATTCCGCCACACAGGCATCACCGGATGTCAGTTCCCCGACTTTATCCATCATATGCTGATTGGTGGAACCTATGACCGGCAGCACTTCGACATTTCGCCCGGGCAGCAGCGTGCGGATAACATCGGGCTGTAACAGATTCATCGGTGCAAAGAGGCGGTAACCCTTACCGGTGACCGTTTCCATCTCTATCCCCATCTCACGTAAGGTGCGGATATGCTTATTAACTGCAGCCCGGGTCATCCCCAGCTTATCGCCGAGTTGTTCACCGGAATGGAACTCACCGTCAGATAAAATGCCGATCAGCGTCAGCGGTACACTGTAATCTTTCATGCGATAGCCTCTGTGGCACTGATTTCACCGTCCGTACCGATAAAACGGACTTCCGGCTCCAGCTGAACCCCGAAACGGGCAGCAACCTGCTGACGGACATAACGGGCGAGACGGATAACATCATCACCTGTTGCATTATCACGGTTGATTAATACCAGCGCCTGATTCATATGCACAGCTGCACCGCCTTCCTGATGGCCTTTCAGTTGACACTGGTCGATAAGCCAGCCGGCAGCGAGTTTGATTCCGTCTGCCACCACATACTGCGGGCAGTCAGGATACTGTGCTTTGATTTTCTGCGCACACTCAGCAGTCACAACCGGATTTTTAAAAAAGCTGCCTGCATTGCCGGTTACAGCCGGATCCGGCAGTTTGCTCATCCGCATCTGACAGACCATATCAAATACCTGCTGAGGTGTGACAGTCGCTGGATCCAGCGATTTCAAATCACCGTAGCTCAGATTCGGTTTCCATACTTTCGGCAGTTTCAGTCCCACCGCTGTGATAGCATATCCCTGCTGATAATCATGTTTGAAAATACTGTCACGGTAGCCAAAGCGACATTCCTCTGCAGTCAGGCGTGTTGTCTGCCCGTCTGACAGAGAGGTGACATCCACATAGTCACATACGTCTTTAAATTCGGTACCGTATGCCCCGATATTCTGAATCGGTGCAGTACCGGCACAGCCCGGGATCAGCGCCAGGTTTTCCATGCCGTAAATACTGTTCGCCAGCATCCAGCGGATTAATTCATGCCAGTTTTCGCCGGCACCAACTTCGATAAACCAGGCATCCGGTGTTTCCCGGACGGTCTTGCCGGGGATCCGGTTAATGACAACGGTGCCATTGAAATTCTCAGTAAACAGTACATTACTGCCGCCGCCTAACAGCAGGAAGGGGGATTTTTCCGTTTGTGCAGCCAGCCATAAGCGGCAGAGATCAGAAATGGTCTCTGCGACATCAATATGCCGGGCACCGGCTTCGATACCAAATGTATGTAACTGGCGGAGTGAATCAGCAGGTTTGAGGGACATAATGAAAAACTCATCTGACAAATATGCTGTCTAGTTTATCAGTCCGCAGACGCGGATCCCAGCACTGCGGGAATTTGTATTTTGGCGGACTGCAAATGCAAAAAAGCCACTCAGATGAGTGGCTTTCTTTAAATATAAAACCTGGCGGTTCCCTACTCTCACATGGGGAGACCCCACACTACCATCGGCGCTACGGCGTTTCACTTCTGAGTTCGGCATGGGGTCAGGTGGGACCACCGCGCTACGGCCGCCAGGCAAATTTTTTTCAATTTCTGCCGAACTAAATTAATGGTGCTGATACCCAGATTCGAACTGGGGACCTCACCCTTACCAAGGGTGTGCTCTACCAACTGAGCCATATCAGCAAAAATCTGCGCTTTTGCACAGACTTTAAATAATAACCTGGCGGTTCCCTACTCTCAC
>NZ_KV791719.1:0-38476 GCF_001807955.1 Morganella sp. HMSC11D09 | reverse complement strand
GGGTGTTGTAGCGAAAGTGATGGGTTAATTACGGATGTAATAATCCTAAAAAGGGCATCATTTGATGCCCTTTTTCTGCGTTGTTTTATGAAGAACCTATCTCATCACTAGTTGATCATCAACTACTGGTGAGATAGGCTCTCACGCAACGAATGGTGAGTATCTCGAAGAATACGAAACTCATGCTGGATTATGACGCCAAGTCAGATACAATTGCATCTGTCCCTAATTTTGGTCTGATTTGTTTTGCAACAGCGAGGCAGTCCGGCTGACTTTTTTATTTCATGGTTACAGGTTGGTTTATGAGTGCGAATAGCGAAGCTCAACAAAACGGCCGTGGTGCTGACATTGCCAAATGGTTAGTGGTCGCAGTTCTGCTGATCGCTGCTATCGGCGGTAACTACTACTTCCGCGAATTTAATCTCGCGCTGCGTGCGCTGGCAGTTGTTGTCGTCATCGCATTAGCCGGTGGTATTGCACTGTGGACAACGAAAGGCAAAGCGACACTGACTTTTGCCCGCGAAGCACGGGTTGAAATGCGTAAAGTGATCTGGCCTACACGTCAGGAAACACTGCATACAACACTGATCGTTGCGGCAGTCACAGCGGTTATGTCGTTAGTGTTATGGGGCCTTGATGGTATCCTTGTCCGTCTTGTTTCCTATATAACATCCTTCTGAGGTTCTAAAGATGTCGGATTCTCCTAAAAAACGTTGGTATGTCATCCAGGCTTTCTCCGGATTCGAGAGCCGGGTTGCGCAGTCTCTGCGTGAACATATCAAAATCAACGGGATGGAAGATTCATTTGGCGAAGTCATGGTGCCAACGGAAGAAGTCGTCGAGATCCGCAGCGGTCAGCGCCGCAAAAGTGAGCGCAAATTCTTCCCGGGCTATGTCCTGGTTCAGATGGCGATGAACGATGCATCCTGGCATCTGGTGCGTAACGTACCGCGTGTAATGGGATTCATCGGCGGAACATCCGATCGTCCTGCACCGATCAGCGATAAAGAAGTTGATGCGATTATGAACCGCCTGCAGCAGGTGGGTGATAAGCCGCGTCCGAAAACGCTGTTCGAGCCGGGCGAAATGGTCCGTGTTTCCGATGGTCCGTTTGCAGACTTTAACGGTGTTGTTGAAGAAGTCGACTACGAGAAGAGCCGCCTGAAGGTATCAGTCTCTATTTTTGGTCGTGCAACACCGGTCGAACTGGATTTCAGTCAGGTCGAAAAACCGTAACGGTTTTTTTTCCGGGCTTGCAAAGGGCGGGAAATTTATCTACAATTTCGCGCCTTTTGTTTTTCAGGGGTTCGCGTTTTCACGCGGGCCTGTATTCATAGGGGAGCCGGGATAACCGGCGCTATTACCCACATTGAGGATTTTTTAAATGGCTAAGAAAGTACAAGCCTATATCAAACTGCAGGTTGCAGCTGGTATGGCAAACCCAAGTCCACCGGTTGGTCCAGCACTGGGTCAGCAGGGTGTGAACATCATGGAATTCTGTAAAGCGTTTAACGCCAAAACAGACAGCATGGAAAAAGGTTTACCAATCCCGGTTGTTATCACCGTTTATGCTGACCGTTCTTTCACTTTCATCACTAAAACTCCGCCAGCGGCAGTTTTACTGAAGAAAGCTGCAGGTCTGAAATCTGGTTCCGGCAAACCGAACAAAGAGAAAGTAGGTAAAATTACTTCTGCTCAGGTTCGTGAGATTGCTGAGACTAAAGCAGTGGATATGACTGGTGCCGATGTAGAAGCTATGATGCGTTCTATCGAAGGTACTGCTCGTTCCATGGGCCTGGTAGTGGAGGGTTAATCGATGGCTAAACTGACCAAGCGCATGCGCAATATCCGTGAAAAAGTTGATGCTACCAAACTGTACGACATCAATGAAGCCGTAGCCCTGCTGAAAGAATTAGCGACTGCTAAATTCGTTGAAAGCGTTGACGTTGCCGTTAACCTGGGTATCGATGCACGTAAATCTGACCAAAACGTTCGCGGTGCAACTGTACTGCCAAACGGTACCGGTCGTTCTGTCCGCGTAGCTGTGTTCGCACAGGGCGCTAACGCTGAAGCTGCTAAAGCTGCAGGTGCAGAACTGGTTGGTATGGAAGACCTGGCTGACAAAATCAAAGCCGGCGAAATGGACTTCGACGTTGTTATCGCATCTCCGGATGCAATGCGCGTTGTTGGCCAATTAGGTCAGATCTTAGGCCCGCGCGGCCTGATGCCAAACCCGAAAGTGGGTACTGTAACGCCTAACGTTGCTGAAGCTGTGAACAACGCTAAAGCGGGTCAGGTTCGTTACCGTAACGACAAAAACGGGATCATCCACACCACTATCGGTAAAGTAGATTTCGACACTGATAAACTGAAAGAAAACCTGGAAGCTCTGCTGGTTGCGCTGAAAAAAGCAAAACCATCTTCAGCGAAAGGCGTGTACATCAAGAAAATCAGCCTGTCTACCACCATGGGTGCGGGTGTTGCAATCGACCAGTCTGGTCTGACTGCTGCTGCTTAATATCTGCGGATAGTAAGCGCTTTACATTGGGGTCAGGTTTCTGTAGAATCTGACGCCCAATGTTTGCTGTATTTGATTTAGTGAAATTATCACAGAATCAGGCACAGCCAGAATTTCGGTTGGAGCCCGGCCTTTTCCGGGCCCCGTCCAAGACCGCAGGTGTAAGTGATTACTTAATTTTCCTGCGTAGACGGTGACAGAGCCACAAGAATTTTATTCGAGTATTCTGCTCACCGTGTTTTAGCGCTCTCCACCTTCCGGTGCTGAGTGAAGTGAGTTCCGGGGTTGTATTACCCGGCTAAACCAGGAGCAAGAAGCTAATGGCATTAAATCTTCAAGACAAACAAGCGATTGTTGCTGAAGTCAGCGAAGTTGCCAAAGGTGCGCTGTCTGCAGTTGTCGCGGATTCCCGTGGTGTGACTGTAGATAAAATGACCGGTCTGCGTAAAGCATGTCGTGAAGCTGGCGTTACTGTACGTGTAGTACGTAACACCCTGCTGCGTCGTGCTGTTGAAGGTACCTCTTCTGAGTGCCTGAAAGACGTATTCGTCGGTCCTACCTTGATTGCATTTTCTCATGAACATCCGGGCGCTGCTGCTCGTCTGTTCAAAGAATTCGCGAAAGCGAACCCTGCATTCGAGATTAAAGCCGCAGCCTTTGAAGGTGAGTTAATTGCAGCGAAAGATATCGATCGCTTAGCAACACTCCCGACTTACGAAGAAGCAATCGCGCGCCTGATGGCAACCATGAAAGAAGCCTCTGCAGGCAAACTGGTTCGCACTCTGGCAGCGTTACGCGATCAGAAAGAAGCAGCTTAATTGCCCTTTCTTTTCTTCGTTGCTTTTTAACGTATAAACTTATTCTGAATTTTAGGAACATATCGTATGTCTATCACTAAAGAACAAATCCTGGACGCAGTTGCTGAAATGTCTGTAATGGACGTTGTTGAACTGATCACCATGATGGAAGAAAAATTCGGCGTTTCTGCTGCTGCTGCTGTAGCAGTTGCTGCGGGTCCTGCTGAAGCTGCTGAAGAGAAAACTGAGTTCGACGTTATTCTGAAAGCTGCAGGCGCTAACAAAGTTGCAGTAATCAAAGCTGTTCGCGGCGCAACTGGTCTGGGCCTGAAAGAAGCTAAAGACTTAGTTGAAAGCGCACCTGCTGCACTGAAAGAAGGTGTGAGCAAAGATGAAGCTGAAACTCTGAAAAAATCTCTGGAAGAAGCTGGCGCGGAAGTTGAAGTTAAATAAGCCACTTTTTGCAGTAGCAGCCTGAAAATGGCTGATGGCTGGTGACTTATTGGTCACCAGCCTTTTTGCGCTAATGCGTATGCGTGTGTTTCCGGGGTAACAGTTGTGTTATCTGACACCCGCAAACTCTCCGAATACTTTTTGCTATTGACGACTTAATATACTGTGTTTATGACTGCGATTCGCTCGGGTAGCTCGGTAGTCAGCAGCGCAATGAAATGATTTAAGAGTAATAGCAATGGGTATTAACAGAAAATGTTCAATTTTCTGTCCAAATTAGATAGTTGTAGCGACTGTCCGTCCGATACGGGCAGGCCGGGTCACTGATCAAGCGAGCTGAGGAACCCTATGGTTTACTCCTATACCGAGAAGAAACGTATTCGTAAGGATTTTGGTAAACGTCCGCAAGTGCTGGATGTACCTTATCTCCTTTCTATCCAGCTGGATTCATTCCAGAAATTCATTGAACTCGATCCGGACGGTCAGAACGGCCTGGAAGCCGCGTTCCGTTCCGTTTTCCCGATTCAGAGCTACAGTGGCAATGCTGAACTGCAATATGTCAGCTTCCGTCTGGGTGAGCCGGTATTTGACGTTAAAGAATGTCAGATCCGCGGCGTAACCTTTTCCGCACCACTGCGCGTAAAACTGCGTCTGGTTGTTTACGAGCGTGAAGCACCGGAAGGCACAGTTAAAGATATTAAAGAACAGGAAGTTTACATGGGCGAGATTCCGCTCATGACCGAAAACGGAACGTTCGTTATCAACGGTACTGAGCGTGTTATCGTTTCTCAGTTACACCGCAGCCCGGGCGTGTTCTTTGACAGTGACAAAGGTAAAACACACTCTTCCGGTAAAGTGCTGTATAACGCACGTATCATTCCTTACCGTGGTTCATGGCTGGATTTCGAGTTCGATCGAAAGACAACTTATTTGTCCGTATTGACCGCCGCCGTAAATTACCGGCTTCGATCATTCTGCGTGCGATGAATTTCAGCACCGAAGACATTCTGAACCTGTTCTTCGAAAAAACCACCTTTGAAATCCGCAATAATAAACTGACCATGACCCTCATTCCTGAGCGTCTGCGTGGTGAAACTGCGTCCTTCGATATCGAAGCGAACGGTAAAGTTTATATTGAGAAAGGCCGTCGTATCACTGCCCGTCATATCCGTCAGCTGGAAAAAGACGAAGTCAGCCAGATTGAAGTTCCTGTTGAATATATCGCAGGCAAAGTGGTTGCGCGTGATTACATCGATGAAGCGACCGGCGAATTAATCTGTGCGGCGAACATGGAAATGTCACTGGATCTGCTGGCGCGTCTGAGCCAGTCCGGTCACAAAACCATTGAAACCCTGTTCACCAACGACCTGGATCACGGCGCCTACATGTCAGAAACCCTGCGTGTGGATCCGACCAACGATCGTTTAAGCGCACTGGTAGAAATCTACCGCATGATGCGCCCTGGTGAGCCGCCAACCCGCGAAGCTGCTGAAAACCTGTTCGAGAACCTGTTCTTCTCTGAAGATCGTTATGATCTGTCTGCGGTCGGCCGCATGAAGTTCAACCGTTCACTGGGTCGTGATGACTCTGACGGTACCGGGATTCTGAGCCAGCAGGACATTACTGATGTCATGAAGAAACTGATCGACATCCGTAACGGCCGCGGTGAAGTGGACGATATCGACCACTTAGGTAACCGTCGTATCCGTTCTGTCGGTGAAATGGCAGAGAACCAGTTCCGTGTGGGTCTGGTCCGTGTTGAGCGTGCAGTGAAAGAGCGTCTGTCTCTGGGTGATCTGGATAACCTGATGCCTCAGGATATGATCAACGCCAAGCCGATTTCTGCTGCGGTTAAAGAGTTCTTTGGTTCCAGCCAGCTGTCCCAGTTTATGGACCAGAACAACCCGCTGTCAGAAATTACGCACAAACGCCGTATCTCAGCATTAGGCCCGGGTGGTCTGACCCGTGAACGTGCCGGCTTCGAAGTCCGAGACGTTCACCCGACTCACTACGGTCGCGTATGTCCTATCGAGACCCCTGAAGGTCCGAACATCGGTCTGATTAACTCCTTATCTGTTTATGCACAGACTAACGAATATGGTTTCCTGGAAACCCCGTACCGTTTAGTGCGTGACGATGTTGTTACCGATGAAATTCATTACCTGTCTGCAATCGAAGAAGGTAACTTCATCATTGCACAGGCAAACACCGTATTAGATGACGACGGCCACTTCGTTGATGAACTGATCACCTGCCGTAACAAAGGTGAATCCAGCTTATTCAGCCGTGATCAGGTTCAGTACATGGACGTTTCCACCCAGCAGGTGGTTTCTGTCGGTGCATCCCTGATCCCGTTCCTGGAACACGATGACGCCAACCGTGCATTGATGGGTGCGAACATGCAACGTCAGGCGGTTCCGACTCTGCGCGCTGACAAGCCACTGGTTGGTACCGGTATGGAACGTGCGGTAGCAGTTGACTCCGGTGTTACAGCCGTAGCCAAACGCGGCGGTACTGTTCAGTACGTTGACGCATCACGTATCGTTATCAAGGTAAATGAAGATGAAATGTATGCCGGCGAAGCGGGCATCGACATCTACAGCCTGACCAAATATACCCGTTCTAACCAGAACACCTGTATCAACCAGACTCCTTGCGTATCGCTGGGTGAGCCGGTTGAGCGCGGTGACGTGCTGGCTGATGGTCCGTCAACTGACCTCGGCGAACTGGCACTGGGTCAGAACATGCGTGTGGCATTTATGCCATGGAACGGTTACAACTTCGAAGACTCCATCCTCGTGTCCGAGCGTGTTGTTCAGGAAGACCGTTTCACCACTATCCACATCCAGGAACTGGCTTGTGTGTCCCGTGACACCAAACTGGGGCCTGAAGAGATCACTGCGGACATCCCTAACGTGGGTGAAGCGGCTCTCTCCAAACTGGATGAATCCGGTATCGTGTATATCGGTGCGGAAGTGAAAGGCGGCGACATTCTGGTCGGTAAAGTGACACCGAAAGGTGAAACACAGTTAACCCCGGAAGAGAAACTGCTGCGTGCTATCTTCGGTGAAAAAGCGTCAGACGTGAAAGATTCATCTCTGCGCGTACCGAATGGTGTTTCCGGTACTGTTATCGACGTCCAGGTCTTTACCCGCGATGGCGTGGAAAAAGACAAGCGTGCTCTCGAAATCGAAGAGATGCAGCTGCGTGACGCGAAGAAAGACCTGACCGAAGAGCTCCAGATTCTGGAAGCCGGTCTGTTCAGCCGTATCCGTTCCGTTCTGATCAACGGCGGTATGGAAGCTGACAAACTGGACAAACTGCCGCGCGAGCGCTGGTTAGAACTGGCTCTGACTGATGAAGAGAAACAGAATCAGTTAGAACAGCTGGCAGAACAGTATGACGAACTGAAATCTGAGTTCGCCAAGAAACTGGAAGCGAAACGCCGCAAAATCACCCAGGGCGATGATCTGGCACCGGGCGTGCTGAAAATCGTTAAAGTGTATCTGGCTGTTAAACGTCAGATCCAGCCTGGTGATAAAATGGCGGGTCGTCACGGTAACAAAGGGGTTATCTCAAAAATTAACCCTATCGAAGATATGCCATACGATGAAAAAGGTAACCCTGTTGACATCGTACTGAACCCGCTGGGCGTACCATCGCGTATGAACATCGGTCAGATTCTGGAAACCCACCTGGGTATGGCTGCGAAAGGCATCGGTGACAAAATCAACCAGATGATCAAAGAGCAGCAGGAAGTCGCGAAATTACGTGAATTCATCCAGAAAGCCTATGACCTGGGTAACGACCCGCGTCAGAAAGTGGATCTGAACACCTTCAGTGATGAAGAAGTTCTGCGTCTGGCGGACAACCTGAAAAAAGGTATGCCGACAGCAACACCAGTATTCGATGGTGCAAAAGAGCAGGAAATCAAAGCATTACTGACCCTGGGTGGCTTACCGACTTCCGGTCAGATCACACTGTTTGATGGTCGTACCGGCGAGCAGTTCGAGCGTCAGGTTACCGTCGGCTATATGTACATGCTGAAACTGAACCACCTGGTTGATGACAAGATGCATGCGCGTTCTACCGGTTCTTACAGCCTGGTTACCCAGCAGCCGCTGGGTGGTAAGGCACAGTTCGGTGGTCAGCGCTTCGGGGAGATGGAAGTGTGGGCACTGGAAGCATACGGTGCCGCTTACACCCTCCAGGAGATGCTGACTGTGAAATCGGATGACGTTAACGGTCGTACGAAGATGTATAAAAACATCGTCGACGGCAGTCATCAGATGGAGCCGGGAATGCCGGAATCTTTCAACGTATTGCTGAAAGAAATCCGTTCCCTCGGTATCAATATCGAGCTGGAAGACGAGTAATTACCGTTGTGGCTGCCCGTGGTACACGGGCAGCACCAGTAAATCTGGTTTAAGGGACAAACAGACGACCGTTTGTCTCACAGGTCTAACTCCGACAGGAGCCATTTCGTGAAAGACTTATTAAAGTTTCTGAAAGCGCAAACCAAGACCGAAGAGTTTGATGCGATCAAAATTGGTCTGGCCTCACCTGACATGATTCGTTCATGGTCATTTGGTGAAGTGAAAAAGCCGGAAACCATTAACTACCGTACGTTCAAACCTGAGCGTGACGGGCTTTTCTGTGCGCGTATCTTCGGGCCGGTAAAAGATTACGAATGTTTGTGCGGTAAGTACAAACGTCTGAAACACCGTGGTGTGATTTGTGAGAAGTGTGGTGTTGAAGTGACTCAGACTAAAGTGCGCCGTGAGCGCATGGGTCACATCGAACTGGCATCACCGACCGCACACATCTGGTTCCTGAAATCACTGCCGTCCCGTATCGGCCTGCTGCTGGATATGCCGCTGCGTGATATCGAACGTGTTCTGTACTTTGAATCTTATGTTGTTGTTGAAGGCGGGATGACCAGCCTTGAGCGCAGCCAGATTCTGACAGAAGAACAGTATCTCGACGCTCTGGAAGAGTTCGGTGATGAATTCGACGCGAAAATGGGTGCGGAAGCCATCCAGGCATTGCTGAAAGCAATGGATCTGGAACAGGAAGTCGAAAACCTGCGCGAAGAACTGAATGAAACCAATTCAGAAACCAAACGTAAGAAACTGACCAAGCGCATCAAGCTGCTGGAAGCCTTCATTCAGTCCGGTAACAAACCTGAGTGGATGATCCTGACAGTGCTGCCGGTGTTACCACCGGATCTGCGTCCGTTAGTTCCGCTCGACGGTGGTCGCTTTGCGACTTCAGATCTGAACGATCTGTACCGTCGTGTGATCAACCGTAACAACCGTCTGAAACGCCTGCTGGATCTGGCTGCACCTGACATCATCGTACGTAACGAAAAACGTATGCTGCAGGAAGCCGTGGATGCGCTGCTGGATAACGGCCGTCGTGGTCGTGCAATTACCGGCTCTAACAAGCGTCCGCTGAAATCTCTGGCAGACATGATCAAAGGTAAACAGGGTCGTTTCCGTCAGAACCTGCTCGGTAAGCGTGTTGACTATTCCGGTCGTTCTGTAATCACCGTAGGTCCATACCTGCGTCTGCATCAGTGCGGTCTGCCTAAGAAAATGGCACTGGAACTGTTCAAACCGTTCATCTACGGCAAGCTGGAACTGCGTGGTCTCGCAACCACCATTAAAGCAGCCAAGAAAATGGTTGAGCGCGAAGAAGCGGTCGTATGGGATATCCTGGATGAAGTTATCCGTGAGCACCCGGTTCTCCTGAACCGTGCACCGACACTTCACCGTCTGGGTATTCAGGCGTTTGAACCAATCCTTATCGAAGGTAAAGCTATCCAGCTGCACCCGCTCGTTTGTGCGGCATATAACGCCGACTTCGATGGTGACCAGATGGCGGTTCACGTTCCTCTGACCCTGGAAGCTCAGCTCGAAGCCCGTGCCCTGATGATGTCCACCAACAACATCCTGTCACCGGCAAGCGGCGATCCGATTATCGTACCTTCTCAGGACGTTGTTCTGGGCCTGTACTACATGACCCGTGACTGTGTTAACGCCAAAGGCGAAGGCATGGTACTGAACGGTTCAACTGAAGCTGAGCGTGTATACCGCGCCGGTCATGCGTCTCTGCATGCCCGTGTGAAAGTCCGTATCACTGAAGAAGTGAAAGACGGCGAAGGTAATATCACCAAGCGTACCAGCATGATTGATACCACTGTCGGCCGTGCCATCTTATGGCGTATCGTTCCGCGTGGTCTGCCTTACTCACTGGTTAACCAGCCGCTGGGTAAAAAAGCAATCTCCAAAATGCTGAACACCTGTTACCGTATTCTGGGTCTGAAGCCGACCGTTATCTTTGCTGACCAGATCATGTACACCGGTTTTGCCTACGCTGCCCGTTCAGGTGCATCCGTTGGTATCGATGACATGGTTATTCCGGAGAAAAAAGCCGGGATCATCGCGGAAGCCGAAGCGGAAGTGGCAGAAATCCAGGAGCAGTTCCAGTCTGGTCTGGTTACCGCCGGCGAACGTTATAACAAAGTTATCGATATCTGGGCCGCGGCCAACGAACGTGTTGCCAAGGCGATGATGGAAAACCTGTCTGTTGAAACCGTGGTTAACCGCGACGGCGAAGAAGAACAGCAGGTTTCTTTCAACAGTATCTTTATGATGGCCGACTCCGGTGCGCGTGGTTCTGCTGCACAGATTCGTCAGCTGGCCGGTATGCGTGGTCTGATGGCGAAACCGGATGGTTCCATCATCGAAACGCCAATCACCGCGAACTTCCGTGAAGGTCTTGACGTACTCCAGTACTTCATCTCAACCCACGGTGCACGTAAAGGTCTGGCGGATACCGCACTGAAAACAGCAAACTCCGGTTACCTGACCCGTCGTCTGGTTGACGTGGCGCAAGACCTCGTCATCACTGAAGATGACTGTGGTACGCACGAAGGTATCGTCATGACCCCGGTTATCGAGGGTGGTGATGTTAAAGAACCTCTGCGCGACCGCGTATTAGGCCGTGTGGCTGCTGAAGATATTCTGAAGCCGGGTACTGCGGATATTCTTATCCCGCGTAACACCCTGCTGCACGAAAAACAGTGTGACCTGTTAGAAGAAAACTCAGTCGACAGCGTGAAAGTCCGCTCTGTGGTTAGTTGCGAAACTGACTTCGGTGTTTGTGCGAAATGCTACGGCCGTGACCTGGCGCGTGGTCACATCATCAACGCCGGTGAGGCGGTGGGTGTTATCGCGGCACAGTCAATCGGTGAACCGGGTACACAGCTGACGATGCGTACGTTCCACATCGGTGGTGCGGCATCCCGTGCTGCTGCGGAATCCAGCATTCAGGTCCGTAACAAGGGTACACTGAAACTGTTCAACGCGAAGTTCATCATGAACTCTGCGGGCAAACTGGTTATCACGTCCCGTAACACAGAGCTGCGTCTGATCGACGAATTCGGCCGTACCAAAGAGAGCTACAAAGTACCTTACGGTGCCCAGCTCTCCAAAGGTGACGGTGAAGCCGTCAACGGCGGTGAAACTGTCGCTAACTGGGATCCGCATACCATGCCGGTTGTCAGTGAAGTGTCCGGTATCATCCGCTTTACCGACATGCACGACGGCCAGACCATTACCCGTCAGACTGATGAATTAACCGGTCTGTCCTCACTGGTTGTTCTGGATTCTGCAGAACGTACCACCAGTGCGAAAGAAATGCGTCCGGCACTGAAAATTGTCGATGCACAGGGTAACGATGTTCTGATCCCGAACACTGATATGCCTGCCGCGTACTTCTTACCGGGTAAAGCGATTGTTCAGCTGGATGACGGCGTGGCAATCACCGCCGGTGACACGCTGGCACGTATCCCGCAGGAATCTGTCGGTACCAAGGATATTACCGGTGGTCTGCCGCGCGTTGCGGATCTGTTCGAAGCGCGTCGTCCGAAAGAGCCTGCGATCCTGGCTGAAATCAGCGGTATCATCTCGTTCGGTAAAGAGACCAAAGGTAAGCGTCGTCTGGTGATCACACCAATCGACGGCAGCGATCCTTACGAAGAGATGATTCCGAAATGGCGTCAGCTCAACGTGTTCGAAGGTGAAATGGTTGAACGTGGTGACGTCGTATCTGATGGTCCGGAATCACCGCACGATATCCTGCGTCTGCGCGGCGTGAATGCCGTTGCACGTTATATCGCGAACGAAGTCCAGGAAGTTTACCGCTTACAGGGCGTTAAGATTAACGATAAACACATCGAAGTTATCGTTCGTCAGATGCTGCGTAAAGTCACCATCACCTCTGCGGGAAGCTCTGAGTTCCTCGAAGGTGAGCAGGTTGAATATGCACGCGTGAAAGTGGCAAACCGTCTGCTGGAGCAGGAAGGCAAAATCCCTGCAACCTTCGAACGTGATCTGCTGGGTATCACCAAAGCGTCTCTGGCAACAGAGTCCTTTATCTCTGCGGCATCGTTCCAGGAGACCACACGCGTTCTGACCGAAGCGGCCGTTGCGGGTAAACGCGACGAACTGCGCGGTCTGAAAGAGAACGTCATTGTGGGTCGCCTGATCCCGGCCGGTACCGGTTTCGCGTACCACCAGGATCGTATCCGCCGCCGTCACCTGGCAGAAACTGCCGAGGCAGCACCACAGCAGGTCAGCGCTGATGAAGCAACAGCTAACTTAGCTGAGCTTCTGAACGCCGGCTTCGGTGGCAGCAAAGAGTAAGTGATACAGCAATGTAACTGACTGAACAGCCCTCCTTTTTTAAGGAGGGCTTTTTTGTGCAGTACAGCAGGTAAACGGGCATATTATGCGCAACGTATTGTTTATTTTTATGATTTTATTTTCTGTCGCCGGTGTCAGCCGGGCGGCGGAAGTGCCTTCTGATTCTCAGGAATGGTTACTGAAAGATGAACCGCCGGTTTTGATTCAGGTAAAAGAACCGCAGGTGATTTTTGCTCCGGTGGCCGGTGTGATGCAGGGGGTTGCGGAACTGAACCCGTCACACGGTTTTTATATTTATCCGATGAAGGGCGAATTCCGTGAATTACAGTTTGGTAATGATCGCGGTTTTATCGGCAGCGAACAGCTGTCAGATAAAAAACCTAAAGTCGTGCCGCCGCTGGATACACTGAATGAACTCAATAATCCGATTTATGATTATCTGATAACCATCAGCAACACCAATGTGTTTGGCTCGCCGGATGAATCTAAATCCCCTGTTGCCACCCTGTTTGGTGATCTGCGTTATCCGGTGCTGGCCAAAATGGTCAGGGAAAACCGGGAAGGTGAAAAAATTGTCTGGCTGACTATCCGCCTGGCGGACAGACTGGCGTACATCCGCCTGTCAGATGTGGAACTGGACAAAGGGATTCCGATCCTGACGTATCATCATATCCTGAAAGACAGTGAAAACAGGAATTTCCGTCATACCTCGACCACCACATCCGTTGAAGCCTTTAAGGCGCAGATGGATTATCTGAAGCAGGCCGGTTACCGGACGATTTCCCTTGATGATGTGGCCGGTTATCTGGCGAAGGAAAATAACCTGCCGGGTAAAGTGGTGGCGCTGACGTTCGACGATGGCCTGAAATCGGTTTACCGCTATGCATATCCGATCCTGAAGCAGAATGATCAGAAAGCCACACTGTTTGTGATTTCCTCGCGGGTGAAATCAAAACCGCAGAAATGGGCACCGGACGGATTGCAGTTTATGTGCTGGCCGGAGCTGATGCAGTCACGGGATGTGTTTGATATTCAGTCACATACGCATTTCTTACATCGACTGGATAACCGCAAAAACCCGATTATTTTCAGCCGCAAGGAGCACACGATCCTGCTGGATTACCAGCGCTCACAGCGCGTGCTGGCGAAACTGAACCCTGAACAGCATTACCTGGCATATCCATTCGGGGCATACAACCAGGATGCGATGGATGCAGCACAGCAGGCCGGTATGACGATGGCCGTCACCACCATTCAGGGGAAAGTCCGCCTCGGCGATAATCCGTATGCGCTGAAACGCCTGTATGCACTGCGCACCGACCCGATTGAGAAATTTGCCACCATGATTGGTAACAGTGGTCCGGAAGTGGTGAATAAGGATATTGTTGTCGACAGATAATCCCGTTTTTATATAACAACTCACGGCCTGATAATAACGATTATCAGGCCGTTTTTTTTGCGGGTACATTATGAAATCAGAAATTGCAGTTCATAAGGGGCGGATTCATAACTGACCAGGTTATCTTCAAATTCATTGGCGATAACCATCCGTGGTTTTTCTTTTCCGTGGAAATAACGTTTCACCATTTCAGCATCGATATTTTCACTGAGATAATGACAGATACAGCAAAGATAAAACCCGGCCGGTAAACACACCAGGTTAGGAGAATCAAAATCCGGTTTCTCTTTCAGGTAAATCAGGTATTTCGACGGATAAAAGGTTTGCTCAATAATGTTTTGATAATCCAGCACATAGGCATACTGCCGCAGATAATCGAGGGACTGATTTTCCGGTCTGGCTTTCATTTCAGCCAGCCGCAGTTCCATTTTTGAAATCGGGCGATCTGCCGGATAACAGGGAACAAACAGACACCAGCGTTCCGGTAATTCGGTAGTATAAAAAGCTCCGTTGCGCGGTTTATTATCAGTGAAGGTAAAGTAATCCAGATACCAGTCCAGTGTTTCAATGGTTTTTTTTAATTCTGCCATCTGCTGTAATTTGCGGGATTTTTCCTGAATTAAATATTCGGTTAATTTATTTTTATCACCACTTTCCATAATGGTTTTAATATCACTCAGATTCATATTCATCTTCTGAAGATATTTAATTCTGTCGATATAATGAAACTGTTCAAATGTATAATAACGGTATCCGTTTTCATTATCCGTATAACCGGGTTTGAGAATGGATTTTTTATCATAAAAACGCAGTGTCTGCGTTGAAACGCCTAATAGTGCGGCAGTTTCCCCGATAGTAAAATATTTCTTCATGATTGCTGCCTGTAAAATAATTACTTTTATTTAAATTATCAGATTTAAAATTAACATACTATTTTCCGGGGAAATAATTTTGTGATTATCTTCTCATAACCTGAATTACGGATTTAACCTTATTCCAGCTATAAGGTTTAGGGTGTGCGCATTGTTATTTATTGTTAAAAAAGCAGGATAAAAAATGAAAGAATGCACACAGCTATTGTATTCAGGGGAAATGAATTTACCGGGTCATATTCATCCGGATGCGCCCGCTATTTTTCCGGCCACCGCCTATGCCATGCAGGATACACAGCACTATTTTGCTGTCAGCAGCGGCAATGGCGAGTATCAGTATAACCGTACCGCAAACCCGAACCGGGACAGCTTATCTGCCGCGATTTCACTGATGGAAGACGGTGAAGTCTCTGCCGTTATGGCCTCCGGGATGGCAGCAATCTCCGCAACATTGCTGAGCCTGCTCAGACAGGGCGACCATCTTGTCGTGAATGAGGCTATTTACGGCGAAACCATCGAACTGATTGATTTAATTCTGGTTCCGTTGGGGGTAACAGTAACCTATGCGGATTTTCTGTCGCCGGAGTCGGTACAGGCCGCCATCCGGCCGGAAACGGTGATGTTGTATACCGAAATTATCAGCAACCCGCTGATTAAAGTGGTCGATATCGATGCCATTGCCGCTATCAGCCGGGCGAATGATTGCCTGCTGGTGGTGGATAATACCTTTTCAACCCCGTTTGTCATCAAACCCTTACAGCACGGCGCGGACATCGTGATCCACAGCCTGACCAAATTTTTCGGCGGCCACAGTGATTTAACTGCCGGTTCGGTGACCTGCTCACAGGTACTGATGCAGAAAATTGAGCTGAAAGCCCGTCTGTTGGGGGGATGCAGTGATCCTTATACGGCCTGGCTATGTCTGCGCAGCATCCGGACAATGGAAATGCGGTTATCGCGCCAGATGGAAAATGCACAGCATATTGCAGAAGCACTCAGCGGTGACCCGCGTGTGGCTCAGGTGAATTATCCGGGCCTGGCGTCACATCCTCAGCATGATTTAGCGAAATCCCTGTTTCTGCAGGGCTGCGGCCCGATGCTCAGTTTCCGTGTCGCTGATGACCAGACAAAAGTCGATGCTTTTATCCGCCGTTTAAATCTTATTACCTATCTGGGCACGCTGGGTGGGTTCCGCACCTCTCTGGCGCATCCGGCAACCGCATTCCGCACTGAATTTACACCGCAGCAACTGATTGATTTCGGTATGCATGAAGGGCTTATCCGTATTTCTGCCGGATGCGAAGCTGCCGAAGATTTAATTGCTGATATTACTCAGGCACTTGATGTGTTTAATTAAACCGGATACTCATTATGGACACGATTCTTAATATTATTAATCAGTTTTCAGATTTTATCTGGACTTATCCGATGCCGGTTTTATTAGTCAGTCTTGGTATCTGGCTGACCATTAAATTCCGGTTTAAATACCAGCTGAATTTTCGTTTTAATATTAAAAATACCTACGGCGGGTTGTTTAAGAAAAAAAATGCCGGTGAACAAATTCAGGGGGCGGGCTCAGTATCCAGTTTTGCCGCCGCCTGTACCGCGCTGGCGAATACCGTGGGTATCGGCAGTATCGGCGGGGTGGCAACCGCGATTACGATGGGCGGGCCGGGCGCGATATTCTGGCTCTGGTTTTCTGCTTTTTTCGGAATTGCGACCAAAGCCTGTGAAATTATTCTCGGCCAGCGTTACCGCGTCAAATATGAAAAATCGATGGATGAGTATGTCTGTGACCGCTCATTTGTGATGGAACATGCTCTGGGCTGGAAAAAAGGTGCGGTTGCATTGTCGGTATGCTGTTTTATGCTCGGGCCGTGGACTTGTCTGGTACAGAGTGAATCCGCGACGTCCTCTATCGAAGAAGCGTTTAATGTCGACAGTTACCTGACATTGCTGGTGATGGTTATTTTTATTGCCAGTGTCATTATCGGCGGATTAAAAGGTATTTCCTCCAAAATGGAAAGTGTGGTGCCGAAACTGGCGATCACCTATCTGACCGTTGCCGTTATTCTGCTGGTGATGAATTATGATCAGATCCTGCCTGCATTTGCGCTGATTTTTAAATCGGCCTTTTCACCGGCTGCCGGTGTCGGCGGATTTGCCGGAGCAACTGTGATGGAAGCCATCCGTTTCGGGATCGCCAGGGGGATTTATTCCAATGACGCCGGAACCGGCTACGGTATTGTGGCACATGCGGCAGCAACAACCGATCACCCGATCCGCCAGTCCAGCTGGGGTTTCGGCGAGGTTTTCCTGACCATTATTATCTGTACTGTTACCGCGCTGGCTATTCTGACCACTAACGTGTGGGTGGATTACGCCGGCATTACCTCATCACGCCTGACCACGCTGGCATTTAAAGTGACATACGGTGATGCGGGCAGCTGGTTTATGGCGATATTTATCACCCTGCTGGCCTGTACCACGACCATCGGTATGTATTTTACCTGTGAGAAAGCGGTGAACTTTTTCTTCGGGGATACCAGAGCCAATAAAATCGCGAAGAATTTGTACCGGGTTTATTACCTGGCGCCGATTGTGTTATTCACTAACCTTCAGGCCGATATTTTGTGGGCGCTGACCGATATTCTGAGTGCGGTCTATGTGCTGATCACCATGACATTAATACTGAGCCGGCGGAAAGAGATTTTCCGGTTATTTAATGATTTCTGGGATCGCTATATTCCGGCGAAAAATGCCGGACAGGATGTGCCGCCGGTGACTTACTGTAAGCGGATAGAATAAAAAAATCAGGCCGGTATTCACCGGCCTTTCTTACATTATCTTCCCAGATATTTATCCCAGTCCTTCCAGACCGGCTGAAGACCGGCGGCGAGCAGGGCATCCGCGACCTGCTGCGGCGAGCGGTTGTCATGCGGGCTGAACTGCTCCAGTTCCGGATCATCCTCTTCGGCATAGCCGCCGGGCTGAGTGCGGGAACCGGCGCTGACCTGGTTTATCGCCACCGGCACCATATGATCACGGAAATACGGTGATTCGCGGGTGGAGAGAGACAGCTCAATATCCGGTGCGAACAGGCGGAATGCACAGATAAGCTGCACCAGCTCCGTTTCATTCATCAGGGATTCCGGCTCAATACCGCCTGCACACGGGCGCAGGCGCGGGAAAGAGATGGAATAACGGGTTTTCCAGTAGCGCTGGCGCAGATAGTGCAGATGTTCCGCGACCATGTAGCAGTCTGTCCGCCACTGACCGGACAGGCCGATCAGCGCGCCGAGCCCGATCTTGCTGATCCCGGCCTGACCAAGGCGATCCGGGGTTTGCAGCCGCCAGTGAAAATCCTGTTTTTTCCCTTTCAGATGGTGCCGCTGATAGGTGCTCTCATGGTAGGTTTCCTGATACACCATCACGCCGTCCAGCCCCAGCGTGCGCAGTTCGGCGTATTCCTCTGTCGCCATCGGCTGCACTTCCATCATCATGGTACTGAAATAATCACGGATCAGCGGGAAGGTTTCGCGGAAGTAGTCCATTCCCACTTTGCGCTGATGTTCGCCGGTGACCAGCAGCAGGCTGTCAAAGCCGAGGGCTTTTATTGCCTTACATTCGCTATGGATTTCTGCCGGTGTCAGGGTCTTGCGCTTAATGTGGTTGCTCATGGAGAAGCCACAGTAAGTACAGTCGTTGGCACACAGGTTAGAGAGATAGAGCGGGACATACATCCCGACGACATGGCCGAAACGCTGCCGGGTCAGAGTCTGTGCTTTCTGCGCCATCACTTCGAGATACGGCCGGGCAGCCGGGGAGATCAGTGCCATAAAATCCGTGGTGGTCAGCGTGTCTGCACTCAGCGCCCGTTCGACATCCCGCGTGGTTTTGCTGTTGAGCTGTAAGGTGAGATCATCCCAGTCCAGCTGCTGCCAGCGGTCACTGAAGGTTTTTTCACTCATCACAATGCTCCCAGGAATGAGGTCAGCGGGCTGGATGCCGATGCCTGCAACTGCTTCGGCGCCAGCTCTGCCTCCCGCGCCAGCAGCCCGGCCTCAATGGCCAGACGGAACGCTTTTGCCATGGTGACCGGTGAGCGGGCAACGGCCATCGCGGTATTAACCAGCACGGCATCTGCACCCAGTTCTATCGCCTCGAGGGCGTGGCTGGGTGCGCCGATCCCGGCATCAATCACTACCGGAACCGTTGCCTGTTCAATAATAATGCGCAGCATATCGCGGGTCTGTAATCCCTGATTGGAGCCGATAGGTGCACCCAGCGGCATAACGGCGGCGCATCCGGCCTCCTGCAACCGGCGGCATAGTACCGGGTCCGCACTGCAGTAAGGCAGGACAACAAACCCCTCTTTCACCAGTATTTCTGCCGCAGCCAGGGTTTCAACCGGGTCCGGCAGCAGATAACGGGCATCGGGGTGGATCTCCAGTTTGATCCAGTTGGTGCCGAGCGCCTCCCGCGCCAGTTGTGCGGCAAACACCGCTTCCCGGGCATTGTTTGCACCGGAAGTATTCGGCAGCAGTTTAATACCGAGTTCACGGAGCGGGGCAAGGATATCATCGTGTCCCTGAGAAAGGTCGATACGCTTCATCGCCATGGTGACTAACTGGCTGCCGGAGGCGGCAATCGCCTCCTGCATCACCCGGCTGCTGGTATATTTCCCGGTGCCGGTAAATAAATGGGATGTAAATGTGGTATCTGCAATCGTCAGCATCATTAACCTCCTGCGATAGCCTGAAAAAGTAAAATCTGATCGCCGTCGCGGACAACGTGTTCTGACCAGCAGCCACGGACAACAATGGCCTGGTTTACCGCGACAGCAATACCCGCCACGGGACGGCCGAGAAATGCCAGCAGTTCACTGACGGTAATGGGAGAATCAATATCCATCACCTCGTCATTCACCGTTATGCGCATGCGGCTGCCTCCTGACACACCGGGCACTCTGCCGCCCGCCGGAGCTGTAATGTGCTCCAGCTTTGCTGTCTGCCGTCGAAAAGGCGTAATTTCCCGTTCAGCGGGGAAGACAATCCGGCCAGCAGTTTGATCGCTTCCAGCGCCTGGAGTGTGCCGATCACCCCGACAACCGGGCCGAGCACACCGGCAGTGCGGCAGTTGCGTTCCGGAATGATATCGTCCGGATAGAGGCAGCAGTAACAGCCGTGCTCAAACGGGGGCTGCAGTACCAGAAGCTGTCCGCTGAAACCAACCGCACTGCCGCTGACCAGGGTTTTTTGCTGCGTGACACAGGCGGCGTTGATGGCATGGCGGGTGGCCATGTTGTCGGTACAATCGAGGACAATATCTGCTGTTTGTACAATGTGTTGCAGCGTTTCCCGGGTCTGACGTTCGGTGATCACATTGAGTGTCAGGGCCGGGTTCAGCGCCCACAGACGTGCTGCCGCAGTGCGGGCTTTATTGTCCGGCACATCGGCTTCGGTATATAAAATCTGGCGCTGGAGGTTGGAGAGATGCACTTCATCATCATCAATCAGGGTCAGCTCACCGACTCCGGCGGCGGCCAGATACAGCGCCGCAGGGGATCCCAGCCCGCCGAGGCCGGTGATCACCGCATGAGACTGTTTGAGTTTCAGCTGACCTTCCGGGCCGATATCCTCCAGCAGCAGCTGGCGGCTGTAGCGCATAAAATCATGATCATTCAGCATGGTTTACCTCCTGATATTCAGCGGCTTCCCCGGTCAGTGTCATCAGCTGCCGGGTGGCAGCCTGCCAGTCAGCGGCTTTGATGATGGCGCTGACCACCGCAATACTGCCGACCCCGGTGGTGGCCACGGCAGGGGCGCGTTCAAGGGAAATACCGCCGATGGCGACCAGCGGGAAATCCGGCGTGGCTGCAACCTGGCGGGCTAAGTTTTCCAGTCCCTGCGGGGAAGAGGGCATGATTTTGGTTTGTGTCGGAAAAATATGCCCCAGCGCGATATAGGATGGATGCAGCGCTTTGGCACGCAGCAACTCGTTGTCATCGTGGGTGGAAATCCCGAGGCGCAGTCCGGCCTGCTGAATTGCCCGCAAGTCAGCAATATCCAGATCTTCCTGGCCGAGATGCACACCGTACGCACCGTGCTTTATGGCAGAACGCCAGTAATCATTGATAAACAGCCGTGCCTGATACTGTTTTCCCAGCGCAACAGCGGTGCGGATCTGCTCATCCACCTGTGCATCGGTTTTGTCTTTGATGCGCAGCTGGATTGTCTGCACACCGGATGCCAGCAGCCGCTCAATCCACATCAGTGAGTCCACCACCGGATACAGCCCTAATTTGTGTTCCGTCCGGGCAAACGGCGCGTCAGGCAGATTCATCGATACGCTCCTCTGCGCTGTGATACAGCTCGCTGCCTTTGGCGCGGAAGGCGTCAGACATCTCTTCCATCCCGGCGGCGTAGTCGCGGACTTCCTGTGAGATTTTCATTGAGCAGAATTTCGGCCCGCACATTGAACAGAAATGTGCGACTTTGCCGGATGCCTGCGGCAGGGTTTCATCGTGGTAAGTCCGGGCGGTTTCCGGGTCCAGCGCCAGATTGAACTGATCTTCCCAGCGAAATTCAAAACGTGCTTTTGACATCGCGTTATCGCGGATTTGGGCTCCCGGATGTCCTTTGGCGAGATCGGCGGCGTGTGCGGCGATTTTATAGGTGATAAGTCCTTGTTTAACATCTTCTTTATTCGGTAATCCGAGATGCTCTTTCGGTGTCACATAACAGAGCATCGCGCAGCCGAACCAGCCGATCAGTGCCGCGCCGATGCCGGATGTAAAGTGGTCATAACCCGGTGCGATATCGGTGGTCAGCGGCCCCAGGGTGTAGAACGGCGCTTCATGGCAGTGCTCCAGTTCTTCGGTCATGTTTTTGCGGATCATCTGCATCGGCACATGGCCCGGGCCTTCAATCATCACCTGCACATCATATTCCCACGCGATTTTGGTCAGCTCGCCGAGAGTATGCAGTTCAGCGAACTGGGCTTCGTCGTTGGCATCCTGAATAGAGCCCGGACGCAGACCATCACCGAGCGACAGCGCCACATCATACGCCGCGCAGATTTCACAGATGTCACGGAAGTGCTGATAGAGGAAGTTTTCCTGATGATGGGACAGACACCATTTCGCCATAATCGAGCCGCCGCGTGACACAATGCCGGTCAGGCGTTTTGCCGTCATCGGCACATAACGCAGCAGGACACCGGCGTGAATGGTGAAGTAATCCACCCCTTGTTCCGCCTGCTCCAGCAGGGTATCGCGGAACATCTCCCAGGTCAGATCCTCGGCCACACCGTTCACTTTCTCGAGTGCCTGATACACCGGCACAGTACCGATAGGCACCGGGCTGTTACGCAGGATCCACTCGCGGGTTTCGTGGATATAGCGGCCGGTGGAGAGATCCATCACCGTATCCGCGCCCCAGCGGGTGGACCAGACCAGTTTCTCCACTTCTTCCTCAATGGAGGAGGTGACAGAGGAGTTGCCGATATTGGCATTCACTTTTACCAGGAAATTGCGGCCGATAATCATCGGCTCGGATTCCGGGTGGTTGATATTGGACGGGATAATGGCGCGTCCGGCAGCGACTTCATCGCGGACAAACTCCGGGGTGATGTTATCCGGCAGATTGGCACCGAAATGCTGTCCCGGATGCTGTTGCAGCAGAACTTCGCCCCGGATGCGTTCACGCCCCATATTTTCGCGGATGGCGATAAACTCCATCTCCGGGGTGACAATCCCTTTCCGGGCATAATGCAGTTGTGTCACGCATTTTCCGGTTTTGGCTTTCAGCGGTGCCGGGCGGTTTGGATAGCGCAGATGGTCAAGGCCGTTATCAGCCAGCCGGTCACGGGTAAAATCAGAACTTAGTTGTGTCACCGCTTCGGTATCACCCCGCTCTGCAACCCATTGCTCACGCAGACGGGCAAGACCGGTACGGACATCCAGTTTCACCTGCGGGTCGCCGTACGGCCCGGCGGTATCATAAACCGGCACCGGCTCATTCTCTTCATACTGCGGATTGGCTTTATCACCGCCGATCAGGGTCGGGGACAGGGCAATTTCCCGCATCGGCACCCGGATATCCGGGCGCGAGCCGGTGAGATAAATACGGGAGGAGTTCGGGAAATTTACCCCTTTCAGGGTGCTGATATATTCCTCTGCCGCGTCGCGCTGCTCACGGCGGGTACGGGCTTTGGACGGGGCGGCGGTTTCCGCGCCCGGGGAGAGATCAGTGGTATCAATACGTTGTTCACGGGACATAGCAAATTCCTTACAGTGAAACCGGCAACGCCGGAAGAAAAAGTGAGAAATTGCTTGTCTGGAGGTGCGTCAGGAGTAATGCGTGATAACCGGCTGCTGATAAAACCCGCATTGCGGCGGCTGAAAACAGCGGTTAAAAAAGGAAAGATTACTCTTGTTCCCTTCGCGGGTACTAACCCGATCAGGTTCCGCGGATCCCGAATTAACGGTCTCAGCCCGATTTATCACAGAGATAAATACTGGGCACTCCGACAAGAAAGATTTCAGTATAAGAAGCTGCCCGGAAACTACAACCTTTTTATAACATCATTTATTCACCAGAAGCGTTTCCGATCATCCTCCCTGATATTCAGTGGTTACACCGCAGCAGCTGACTATAAAAAAAATTAAATTAAAACTGATAATTTCCGGTCAGTTGCCGATGTTTTCTGTCGGCGTGCCTTATTACGGCATATTAAGAAAAAATATTTGGTTATTTATTGGCCTTATTGACTGCTTTCTGCATCAGGAAAAAAAATGAATCTTAAAAATACGACGATTCGTGTCAGGTTATCTGTCACATTTGGTGTTCTGATCGCCATTCTGGCGCTGGTTTCCGGAATGGCAGTGATGAACCTGTATAAAGACAAAGAGATGTTCACGAATTACGTTAACGGGACATATGCACTTCAGGTTCAGGCCTATGAAGTCCGCCATGCGACGGAAGAGCGGGCTATCATGCTGCGGGATATGATCAATGCGACTGATAAGAAAGATAAAACAGAAGAACTGAACCGTTTTAAAGAAGAGGACGGGAAAGTCAGTAAAAGAACGCAGACATTGCTGGATATGGTCAATGAGTTCGGTATGGATCCGCAGGGGCGGGCGTTGCTTGATAAGATGATAGCGGATGAAAAACACTATGCCGCCGTGACCCGGGAAGTGCTTGAACTCGATCAGCAGGGACGTCATGAGGAAGCGATTGCGAAAATGATGGATGCTGAGTATGCGGCATCGGATGCCTATATCCTGTCATTCCGTGCCAGCCGCGATCACGGTACTGAAACCGGTAATCAGCTTATTCAGGAATTTAATACGAATTATGAGCGTCAGAGCAACATTATTCTGGTGTTTGCACTGCTGGCGTTAACGCTGGCGATTGTTTCCGGGATGATGATTATCCGCAATCTGACACGCTCTCTGGGCGCCGAACCCGCCCAACTGAAAGAAGTGGCTGAACGGGTGGCCTCCGGTGATCTGTCGCCGTCCGATGAAATTCATCCGGTTCCGGACGGGAGTGTGCTGAGTACCCTGAAAGCGATGCAGAGGAATCTGGCCGGTATCGTCGGCACAGTGCGTAATAACAGTGACAGCATTGTGACCGGCACAATGCAGATAACCAGCGGTAATGCTGATCTGAGCCAGCGTACTGAATCCCAGGCCAGCAGTCTGCAGCAGACCGCAGCATCAATGGAACAGTTGTCTGCTACAGTGAAAAGCAGTGCGGAGATTGCGGCAAAAGCGAATATGATGGCTGCGGAAGCATCCGAAACCGCCCGTCACGGTGGTGAGAAAGTGGATCTGGTTATTCATGCCATGCAGGATATCTCAAACTCTTCCCGCACAATCACTGACATTATCGGTGTGATTGATTCCATCGCATTCCAGACCAATATCCTTGCACTGAACGCGGCGGTGGAAGCCGCCCGCGCCGGTGAACACGGACGCGGTTTTGCTGTGGTATCCGGCGAAGTCCGGACACTGGCGCAGCGGAGTGCACAGGCTGCCGGTGAAATAAAAAATCTGATTAATACCAGTGTTGAGCAGGTGGATGCCGGCAGTAAACTGGTGGCAGAAGCCGGTGAGTCGATGCAGGTGATTGTCACTCAGACACAGGGTGTCAGCCAGATGATTGACGAGCTGACACTGGCGGCAAATGAGCAGTCTCAGGGCATTTCGCAGGTCGGGATTGCTGTACAGCAGATTGATGAAGTCACACAGCAGAATGCTGCGCTGGTGGTTGAAAATGCGGCGGCTGCGGAAAGCCTGCATCAGCAGGCGGGGCAGCTCATGCAGGTTATGACACAGTTCAGACTGGGGAGCAGCGCCGCCTGATCCGGCTGATATCCGCTGCCGTACCTCCGGCAGCGGGTATCATATTTATCAGTGACGGGCAGGAGGATCAGCTGTTTACTGGGTTTAATGACCACGTCAGCTGCATCCACCCCTGCTTTTCTGCTTCTGCCTTCAATACCGGGTCAGCGTTGACCGTCAGCACATCCGTGGCGTAGCGGCACAGGGGTAAATCGTTGGCGGAATCGGTATAAAAAATCGTACGTTCCGGTAAAAACTGACGAATATCCAGAAAGTTAGCCAGTTTTTCCACTTTCCCTTCCCGGAAGGTGGTGATCCCCTGCAATGCACCGGTGTAGTGATCATCCCGGACTTCCAGTTCGATACCAAACGCCAGATTCACACCCAGCATCTTCGCCACCGGTTTGACAATAAAATCGGCGGTGGCAGAAATGATGATCACCGGCACGCCGTGTTCTTTATAAAACGCGAGGGTTTTGACCGCATCCGGGTAGACCAGCGGGCGCACTTTGCTTTCGGTAAAATCAGCTACCCATTCATCAATCTGTGCAACGGTGGCATTGCCTAAGGCCTTAAGGCTGAAGGCCATATACGCGGCCATATCCAGCTTACCGGCGCTGTAATCCGCCATCATCTGCTTATCTGCGGCAAGAAAGGCCGGATCAGTGATAATGCCTTTTTCCCACAGGTAGTCTGTCCATAACAGGCTGCTGTCTGCAGCGATTAAGGTGTGATCGAGGTCGAAAACCGCTAATGTTGACATGACGTTCCTTTAATTAACTGACGGGGCAAGGGCGCGGATTTCATTTTTATTGAACATCAGCTCCAGCTGAGTGCCCTGTTCAAACAGCCGCTCTGAGGAGCGGTTCAGCAGATCCACGGTCAGTGCGCCCAGCCCAGTATCCACCTGATAACGGATAATATTGCCCAGTAACTGACTGTCACGGATTGTACCTGAAACCGGGTGAGAAATGTGTTCCCCGTACTGTCTTCCGGCCTCACGCACATAAATGGATTCCGGGCGGATCGCCACAATGCCGCTGAGATTCAGGCCGAGCAGGCTGTTGGCGTTGTGCGCGCTGACCAGATTGTAATGCCCCATAAAACGTGCGACAAACTCATTGGCGGGCTGGGTGTAGAGGTTTTCGGCGGTATCGCTCTGCACGATTTCACCCTTGTTCATCAGGAAGATACGGTCAGACATCAGCATGGCTTCTTCCTGGTCGTGGGTGACAAAAATGGTGGTCAGATTCAGCTCGCGCTGGATCTGACGGATTTGCTGGCGCAGATGTTTGCGGATCTGCGCATCCAGCGCGGAGAGCGGTTCATCCAGCAGCAGAATGCGCGGTTTCATCACCAGTGCCCGTGCCAGTGCCACACGCTGCCGCTGGCCGCCGGAAAGCTGATGCGGCAGATGCTGTTCTTTTCCTTTCAGACCCACCAGCTCAATCACCTCTGCAACGGATTTGCGCTGTTCATTTTCCGGGACTTTCTGCATCTTCAGACCGAAAGCAATGTTGCGTTCAGTGGTCATATTCGGAAACAGCGCATAGCTCTGAAACACCATGCCGATTTCCCGCTGCTGTGGCGGAGATGAAGTAATATCCTGTTTATTCACATAAATTCTGCCGTCATTGACCGGTTCCAGCCCGGCGAGACAACGCAGCAAGGTAGATTTACCGCAGCCGCTCGGGCCGAGCAGAGTAATAAATTCCCCTTTGCTGACAGAAAAATTCAGACCGGAAAAGACCGGAGTGGCAGCAAAGGATTTTGTCAGGTTTTCAGCAATTACATAGCTCATCAGTGATTCCTCAGCGGCTTAAGCGTGTCGCGATCAGGGTCAGGATCAGGGTGAAAATAAAGTAGCTTGCCACCAGTGCGGAGGTGAAGTGCCCGCTGGTCTGGCGCATGTTATAGAGATAGATTTGCAGGGTTTCGTAACGGGTGCCGACCAGGATATTGGCAAATACAAACTCGCCGAACAGGAAGGAGAAGGCGATCAGCAGCGACACCAGCAACCCTTTGCGGATATTTGGCACCACCACCAGCAGAAACGCCTTAAAAGTACCTGCACCGAGCAGATGAGCGGCATCCAGTAAATCTTTCAGCGGCACGCCGTTCAGGCTGTTGGCCAGCGCCCGGTACATAAACGGCAGGGTGATGGTGAAATAGGTACCGATCAGAATCCACGGGGTACCGGCAATCGGCAGCGGCCCGTCAGCGAACAGCTGCAGTAATCCGACGGAAGAGACCACCGGCGGCACGGCAAACGGCAGAATAATCAGGATCTCCATCAGCCCTTTCAGCCGCGGGAAGTAATAAAACACGGCAAACACCAGCGGCAGGATCACCAGGGTGCTGATGGCAAGGGTGACAAAACAGATAAACAGCGAACGGCCGAACGCGGCAAGAAAACGCGGATCCTGCCACAGTTTCAGATACCACTGTAATGTCAGGCCGTCCGGCAGCACCGTGGCACCCCAGCGGGTGGAGAAGGAATACAGCAGGGTCGCGATAATCGGTAACAGCAGCAGGATCACAATCAGGCTGAGCATGATTTTGTGATAACGCGCCATGGACGGCGGATTGAGTGTGAGATCAGCACTTGGCATGGTAACTCCGTTTCAGCAGCCAGTGATAGACAGCAGTGATGAATCCGAGGATAACCATCAGCAGGACAGAGAGTGCCGCCGCCATATTCGGCTCCAGGAACAGGTCGCCGGACACCAGGCTGGCGATACGGATGGTCACCATATTGTAGTTCCCGGTGGTCAGCGCATAAGTGGAGGCATAAGCCCCGGCGGCATTGGCGAACAGAATGATAAAGGTGCCGAGCAGCGCCGGCGAAAGCACCGGCAGCGCGACATAGCGCCAGTAGGCCGGGCGGCCGGCCCCCATGGTTTTGGCGGCATCCTCCCACTCCGGTTTCAGGGCATCAAACGCCGGATAGAGCAGCAGGATCCCCAGCGGGATCTGAAAATAGAGATAAATCAGCATCAGCCCGGCAGCGCTGTAGAGATTGAAATCCTCAATCACTCCCCAGGCTTTCAGTTGCAGGGTGATGGCGCCGTTGACGCCGAGAATGATAATGAAAGCAAACGCCAGCGGCACACCGCTGAAGTTGCCGGTCATATTGGTAAAGGCAATCAGCCAGCGGCGCGGACGCGGCGGGACGTGCTGTAAGGAGGCGGCAAACAGTGCGGCGAGGATCAGCCCGCCGACCGCCGATACCCCGGAAATCCACAGGGTGTTTTCAAAGGACTGAATATAAAAAGGGCTGCTGAAGATTTCGGTAAAGTTACCGAATGACCAGGCATCTTCATACACAAAGCTGTTGATAATCACCCATAACATCGGCGCAAGCTGGAAAAGCGCGAACAGCAGCGCGGCAGGGAGCAGTAACAGCATCGGTTTCAGCGGCAGACGGCGTGACAGAGGGCGGGTATGTTGCTTACTTTTCATCGCGGTCAGCTCCGGCAGAATATCAGCCATGTTGCGTCTCCCGCAGCAGGCGCGGTACAGCGGCTTTGTTGTATCCGCTCAGGCCGAGCAACCGGCAGATGGTGCCGCACAGCTGTGTCTGCTGCACCGGAAGATCGGCCTCATGAGAGAAGGCGTCACCGGTAACAAACAGCGGCACCGCACGCTCTTCATCCAGAATCCCGCCGTGTGAGCGATCATTATTCATGCCGTGATCACTGGTCACCAGCACCTGATAACCCGCTTCCAGCCACGCAGGCAGATACGCGGAGAGCAGGCCGTCTGCACGGCGGGCGCTGTTGCGGTATTGCTGTGAATCCCCGCCGGATTTATGACCGGCATCGTCAATATTCATCGGGTGAATAAGCAGGAAATCGGGATGGTATTGACGGCGTAAATATTCCGCATCGAGGAATAAATGATCATCCGGATAGTGATCCGCCTGATAAAAACAGCCGTGTTGTATCGCAAGCGAATCATCGTGAGTGAAACGGTCACGGACTGCATCAAACGGGGCGCGGTTATACAGCTCACTGATCCAGTGATAAGCGGCGGCAGCGGTGGTTTTTCCGGCTTTTTGTGCGAGGGAGAAAATACTGTCGTTGTGTGACAGGCGCACCACCTGATTGTGCACCACGCCGCTGTCAACCGGGCGCACGCCGGTCAGAATACATTCATACAGCGGGCGGGAGAGCGAGGGCAGTTCACAGCTCAGGCGGTACAGTGTGGCGTCCCCGGATTCAGCTAACCCCTGCATAAAGCCCATGCAGTCATGGGCTGTGCGGTAGTTTAAGCCATCCAGAACAACCAGGATAACTGGGTTATTCATTGTCATTCCGTTAATTCATGTTGATGATAACGTTCTGCTGCCACAGTTTCGGCAACTGGCGGGAGGTTTTTTCCCAGCCGTCAAAATCGGTAATCGGTTTGGCTTTGCTGTACTGGGATTCCGGCAGCAGTTTGGCTTTGATATCGTCCGGCAGGGTCAGGTGTGCCGCGCGGATAGGGCGGGCATATCCTTCGGCCAGGTTGAGCTGTCCTTTATCACTGAAAATAAACTCACGGGCCAGTTTGGCAGCGTTCGGGTTCTTCGCGTATTTATTAATAATAGTGGTGTAACCGGAGGTGACAGAGCCGTCAGACGGGATCACCACGGTAAAGCGTTTGGCATCAATCTGGTCGCGGTAGTTAAGGGCGTTGAAATCCCACATTACCGCCACTTCCACTTCCCCTTTTTCCAGGTTGGCCACGCTCGGGTCATTCAGGGATAAACGTTTCTGTTTGGCGAGATCGGCAAACAACTCAATCGCCGGCTGAATATTGGTTTCATTACCGCCGAGGGCAAAGGCCGCAGACAGCACGCCGCTGTTAGCCTGTGCCGCGATACCGACATCACCGATTGTCACGCGGTAGTTACCGCTGCGCAGATCAGCCCAGCTTTTCGGCTGTTCTTTGACAAGGTCATTATTGATGATGAATGCAATGGTGCCGGTATAGGCCAGCGCCCAGTTACCGTCTTTATCTTTTGCCCAGTCCGGGATCTGATCCCAGGTGGTGGGTTTATAAGGCTGCACCACATCTTTCTGAACGGCGACAGGGCCGAAGGCGGCACCGACATCCCCGATATCTGCGGTGGCATTACTTTTTTCAGCCGCAAACTTGGCAATTTCCTGAGCAGAGCTCATGTCGGTATCCTGATGGCGGATACTGTAGAGTTTTTCAAGATCAGACCAGGTGCCTTTCCAGTTGGCCCAGGTATCCGGCATCCCGACACTGTAAACCACGCCCTCTTTTTTGGCGGCGGCAATCAGTTCTTCAGGAATGGTGTTTTGTCCGGCAGAGAACGCAGAAAAAGAGGCGGAAACAGCAACGGCGGTCAGCAATATTTTGGCAGCAGGAAAACGTGTCATAAAACCCTCGTCAGTTAACTGATTCAGTATCAGTGGTGAGGCTAGGGTATGACGCGTTTGTGACAGGCAACTGACACCCGTGTGACACTTTTCTGACAGCCGGGTGACAGGGAAATGCATGCCCCGTTATGCCGAGTATTCTCCCCGCAAACGGAGTATGATTTAATCCATTATTATTTCATTAACATGATGTCTCTATTATGCAGCAGATTTTAACGGGCAATGAAACCGGCTACTGGGTTATCAGCGCGGATAACCGCGTCTGGCTGCCGGAAGGACAACTGCCGGAGGGCAGTGCGGCACAATGGATGCTGACCGGGAAACCGGCGGTGCGTATCGGGGAGTGGCAGGGGCTGCCGGTCTGGCTGATCCGCGAAAAAATGCGTTCCGATATGTGTTCGCCGCGCATTATTGCCGCAGAGAATGATGACCTCTTCAAAATGGCCGGACGCGGCGTGCAACTGGCGGAATTCTACCGCTCGCACCGTTATTGCGGCTACTGCGGTGCGGCGATGAAATACAGTGAAAGTGAGTGGGCGTGTCTGTGTGACAGCTGCCGCGAACGTTACTATCCGCAGATAGCGCCGTGTATTATTGTCGGCATCCGCCGTCATGACTCTATTCTGCTTGCACAGCACCGCCGCCACAAAAGCGCGCCGTTGTTTACCGTACTCGCCGGGTTTGTCGAAGTCGGCGAAACCCTGGAAGAAGCTGTCGCCCGTGAGGTGATGGAAGAGAGCCGGATTGAGATTCAGAATATCCGTTATGTCTCCTCGCAGCCGTGGCCGTTCCCGCACTCGCTGATGATGGGATTCCTGGCGGATTATGCGGATGGTGAAATTCATCACGATCCGTCAGAGCTGCTCAGTGCAGACTGGTACCGCTATGATAATCTGCCGGTTATTCCGCCGCCGGATACCATTGCCCGCCGTCTGATTGAAGATACAGTCGTACTGTGCCGTCAGGATGACGAAGACGCGTAACACCGCCCTGACCCCGGGCGGCAGGCGTGCTACAATGGGTTTTATTCAGGACGTCAATACGTTACGCGGCCAACAACTTTTTGGAGTCTGTCATGAGTGAACTGAAAAACGACCGCTATCTGCGGGCATTACTGCGTCAGCCGGTGGATGTCACCCCCGTGTGGATGATGCGCCAGGCCGGGCGTTATCTGCCTGAATATAAAGCCACCCGCGAACAGGCGGGGGATTTTATGGCGCTGTGCAAAAACACCGAACTGGCCTGTGAAGTAACTCTGCAGCCGCTGCGTCGTTTTCCGCTGGATGCGGCAATTCTCTTTTCCGATATTCTCACCATTCCTGATGCGATGGGTCTCGGGCTCTATTTTGAAACCGGTGAAGGGCCGCGCTTTGTGCATCCGATCCAGAATGCCCGTGATGTTGAAAAACTGCCGGTGCCGGATCCGGAACAGGAACTCGGTTATGTCATGAATGCCGTGCGCGCCATCCGCAAAGCCCTGAACGGCGATGTGCCGCTGATTGGTTTCTCCGGCAGCCCGTGGACACTGGCAACCTATATGGTGGAAGGCGGCAGCAGCAAAGCCTTTACCAAAATCAAAAAGATGATGTATGCCGAACCGCAGACCCTGCACCTGCTGCTGGATAAACTGGCGGACAGCGTGATCCTCTATCTCAATGCGCAGATTAAAGCCGGTGCGCAGTCCGTGATGATCTTTGATACCTGGGGCGGCGTGCTGACCGGGCGTGATTACCGTGAGTTTTCACTCAATTACATGCACAAGATTGTCGATGGTCTGATCCGCGAAAATGACGGTCGCCGTGTACCGGTCACTCTGTTCACCAAAGGCGGCGGACAGTGGCTGGAAGCGATGGCAGAAACCGGCTGTGATGCGCTGGGGCTGGACTGGACCACAGATATCGCGGATGCCCGCCGCCGGGTCGGTAGTAAAGTGGCGTTACAGGGCAATATGGATCCGTCCATGCTCTATGCATCACCTGCCCGCATTGAAGCGGAAGTGGCATCTATCCTCGCCGGTTTTGGTCAGGGCGAAGGGCATGTGTTCAACCTCGGACACGGCATCCACCAGGATGTTCCGCCTGAGCATGCCGGTGCATTCGTTGAATCTGTTCACCGCCTGTCAGCCAAATATCATCAGGGCTGATCACTGACAGACCACGGAGGTCACCATGACAGCCATCGACACCCGCGCCCTGAAAGCACGGCAGACAGAACTGGCACAACGGGTCAGTCTGCAGGATGTGCCGCTTAATCCCCGCTATATCGCGGGGGTGGATATCGGCTTTGAGGACGGGGGAAACGTCACCCGGGCTGCTGTGGTGATCCTCACCTGGCCTGAACTGGAAGTGGCGGAGTATCAGACCGCCCGCATTCCCACACAACTGCCCTATATTCCGGGGCTGCTCTCCTTCCGTGAAATCCCCGCCGCACTTGCCGCGTGGGAGAAACTGACCTTAAAACCGGATCTGGTGCTGGTGGACGGCCAGGGGCGCGCTCATCCGCGCCGTCTCGGCGTTGCCGGGCATCTCGGGGTGCTGCTGGATTTACCTGCCATCGGTGTGGCCAAAAGCCGGTTGTGCGGCACGTTTGAACCGCTGACGGAAGAGGCCGGTGCACAATCGCTGCTGACAGACAAAGGTGAGCCGCTCGGCTGGGTCTGGCGCAGCAAAAACCGCTGCAATCCGCTGTTCATTTCACCCGGTCATCATATGAGTATTGACACCGCACTGACCTGGGTAAAAGCCCTGACGCGCGGCTATCGCCTGCCTGAACCGACCCGCTGGGCTGATGGCATTGCCTCAAATCGAACATTTTTTGTCCGGTTGAAACGGAAATTTCCCGATTTTCCACGTAAAGATGTGGATATCACGGATTTTCAGGTAAACTGCGGCTCACATCAGAGTAACGAGTAAAGCGGAATGTTAAAGAACCCGATCCACTTACGGCTGGAAAAACTGGAAAGCTGGCAGCATCTCACCTTCACGGCTTGTCTGTGCGAGAGAATGTACCCGAATTATGCCGTTTTTTGTCAGCAGACCGGGTTTACCGATCCGTCGCTTTACCGGCGTATTCTGGATCTCATCTGGGAAGTCCTGACTGTCAAAGACGCAAAAGTGAACTTTGATAACCAGCTGGAAAAGCTGGAAGACATTATCCCTGATGGAGACGACTATGATATTTACGGTGTGTATCCGGCGATTGATGCCTGCGCGGCACTCAGTGAGCTTATCCATACCCGCCTGAGCGGGGAAACACTGGAGCACGCTATTGCGGTCAGTGAGATTTCAGTCGGCACTGTCGCGGTACTGGAAATGACACAAGCCGGACGCGAAATGTCCGACGACGAATTAAATGAATTGCCCGCTGTTGAAGAAGAGTGGGACATTCAGTGGGAAATTTACCGCTTATTGGCCGCCTGCGAAGAGCGCGATATTGAGTTGATAAAAGGCTTGAAATCCGATCTCCGGGATGCGGGGATCAGCAATATTGGCGTTAGTTTAGGCGATTAAATCAAAAAACGTGATTTAAGCCTATAAATGCCGGTGTTAAAGGCTTCACAATTGCCCCGTCTCTGGTCTACAGTGGGGGGCGAAAAGAAGTGGCTATCGGGGCGCGTGTATCAGGGCTGTCAAAAGGCACATCCGACGCACTCGATGCTTTGCAAACGATAAACACACTGTAAGGATATTTTATGAATAAGACTCAATTGATTGATGCTATCGCAGAAAAAGCAGAGCTGTCTAAAGCACAAGCTAAAGCAGCGCTGGAATCAACTCTGGCGGCCATCACTGACTCTCTGAAAGAAGGCGATGCTGTACAATTAGTTGGCTTCGGTACTTTTAAAGTTAACCATCGTGCAGAGCGTACTGGCCGTAACCCGCAGACCGGTAAAGAAATCAAAATTGCAGCAGCAAACGTGCCTGCTTTCACTGCCGGTAAAGCACTGAAAGATTCAGTAAAATAATTGCGTTGCAAAAACAGATTGATAGAGGGGGATTTCGTCCCCTTTTGTTGATCAGACAGGGGCTGCTTGCACTGGGCTTTGGCTCATTGCTCAGCGCCTGCTCTGTTCAGCCTGACTTTCCTCCCTTCAGCGCGTCCGGTTATATCGCGGACGACGGCGCTGTCAGAATGTGGCGTCTCAACGCTGACAACCAACCCCGTGTCCTGATGAGTGTTTTCAGTCCCTACCGCAGCGGACAACAGACCGTCGTCACCGTTTATGAATACCGCAGAGGCCAGCTCTGGCAGATCCGTGCAGAATATCTGGGCGATAACGGTTTTTCTGAACAGATACGGCTGGATCACGAGGGCAATACCATCTTTATGCAGCGTGATAAAGACGGGCATAAATCCCCGCTGACCGCAGACGAAATCACCCGGATGACCTTTGTGGCGGACAGACAGCTGACACTTAACAGCGCACTGGTGATCGGTGATATCCGGCTGAAACAGGGGCAGTGGCGTGACAGCTATGTCACGGATTGTCAGGGTAATAAATCCTACATTGAATTTGATGCGGAAACAGAACAGTTCCTGGCGAAGCGTCAGCGCAGCAGCGCATCACCTATCTACATTGCATGGCTGGATTCACCGGAAGGACGGGAAATTCTGCTGGCGGCAAATGATAACTTCTGTAAATGGGAACCTACGGAAGATTCACTGTAAATCTCCCGCAGGGTATTAACGTGGTTTACTTATTCAGACGGGCAATAGCACGGTAGCCGATATCACTGCGGCAAAATGCATCATCCCAGTGAATATGTTTCAGTGCGGCATAAGCCTGTTTCTGCGCCTGAGCAATATCCTCACCCAGTGCCGTCACACACAACACCCGGCCGCCGTCAGTCACAACCGCACCTTCTTTCAGTGCTGTTCCGGCCTGGAAAACTTTGCAGTCTGCTTCCTGAATATCCAGTCCGCTGATCACATCACCTTTACGGTAATCACCCGGATAACCACCGGCTGCCATCACCACACCAAGCGCCGGACGCGGATCCCACAGCGAGGTTTTTCCCGCCAGTTTTCCCTGCGCACCGGCAAGGCAGAGCTCAACCAGGTCTGACTGTAACCGCATCATAATCGGCTGGGTTTCCGGATCACCAAAGCGACAGTTAAATTCAATCACTTTCGGCTCGCCGTGTTCATCAATCATCAGCCCGGCGTATAAAAAGCCCTGATAGGTGTGACCTTCCGCCGCCATACCTTCAACGGTCGGGTAAATCACTTTTTCCATCACCCGCTGATGAACGGCATCGGTCACCACTGGTGCCGGGGAGTAAGCGCCCATACCGCCGGTGTTTGGCCCGGTGTCATTGTCACCGACCCGTTTGTGATCCTGGCTGGTCGCCATCGGCACCACATTTTTACCGTCCACCATGACGATAAAACTGGCTTCTTCGCCGGTCAGGAACTCTTCAATCACAATGCGGTGCCCGGCATCGCCGAAAGCATTACCGGCCAGCATGTCATGTACCGCGTCCTGTGCTTCTTTCAGGGTCATGGCGACGATCACGCCTTTACCGGCCGCCAGGCCGTCAGCTTTGATCACCACCGGTGCACCGGTTTTGTCCAGATAAGCCAGTGCTGGTTCAACCTCAGTAAAGTTCTGATAGTCCGCCGTCGGGATATGGTGACGCGCCAGAAAATCTTTGGTGAATGCTTTGGAGCCTTCCAGCTGCGCGGCACCTTTGGCCGGGCCGAAGATAGTCAGACCGGCTGCATTGAATGCATCAACCACGCCCATCACCAGTGGTGCTTCCGGGCCGACAATGGTCAGGCCGATATTATTGGCGCGGGCAAAGGCCACCAGGCCGTCAATATCTGTCGCACTGATATCCACATTGGTCAGGTTTGGTTCCTGTGCGGTACCGGCGTTACCGGGCGCGACATAAACATTGGCTGCCAGCGGGGATTGTGCAGCTTTCCAGGCCAGCGCATGTTCGCGTCCGCCATTACCGATAATCAGGATATTCATAAGTCAGCTCCGGGTATTAATGACGGAAATGGCGCATGCCGGTGAAAATCATCGCGATATTGTGTTCATCTGCTGCTGCAATGACTTCGTCATCACGGATAGAGCCACCCGGCTGGATCACGCAGGTAATACCGACAGCGGCTGCTGCATCAATACCATCACGGAACGGGAAGAACGCATCGGATGCCATGGCGCATCCCGCCACTTCCAGCCCTTCGTCACCGGCTTTGATGCCGGCAATTTTCGCGGAGTAAACGCGGCTCATCTGACCGGCACCCACGCCGATGGTCATATTATTCTTTGAATAAACAATGGCATTGGACTTAACAAACTTCGCCACTTTCCAGCAGAACAGGGCATCTTTCAGTTCCTGCTCTGTCGGCTGACGTTTGCTGACTACTTTCAGGTCAGTATCACCGACCATTCCGAGATCGCGATCCTGCACCAGCAGACCGCCGTTCACCCGTTTGAAATCAAGGGCGGCAACCGGATGCTGCCACTGACCGCAGGTCAGCACGCGGACATTCTGTTTTGCCGCGAGAACCGGCAGCGCATCTTCCGCGACGGACGGGGCAATAATCACTTCCACAAACTGGCGTTCGGTAATTTCTGCCGCAGTTTGGGCATCCAGTTCGCGGTTAAACGCGATAATACCGCCGAAAGCGGAAGTCGGGTCAGTTTTAAAGGCGTTGTCATAGGCGGTCAGTAAGGTATCAGCAATGGCTACACCACACGGGTTGGCGTGTTTGACGATCACACAGGCCGGTTTATCAAACTGTTTCACACATTCAAGGGCAGCATCCGTATCCGCGATATTATTATAAGAGAGGGCTTTACCCTGTAACTGCACTGCAGTACTGATGGACGCTTCCTGAATATTCTCTTCTATATAGAAGGCGGCATTCTGATGGCTGTTTTCGCCGTAGCGCATGTCCTGCTTCTTAATAAAGTTGAGATTCAGGGTACGCGGGAACTGACCGGAAGGCTGAGTGGTATCGCCGAAGTACGGTTTGACTTTCTGACCGAAATAGTTGGCGATCATGCTGTCATAGGCCGCGGTATGCTCAAAGGCTTTGATGGCGAGGTCAAAACGGGTATCGAAACTCAGGCTGTTTTGTCCGGCATCCATCTCGGCAATGATATTGCTGTAGTCACTGCTTTTTACCACAATCGCCACATCTTTATGGTTCTTCGCGGCGGAGCGCACCATGGTCGGCCCGCCGATATCGATATTTTCAACCGCGTCTTCCAATGTGCAGCCGGGTTTTGCCACGGTTTCCGCAAACGGATAGAGATTCACAACCACCATATCAATAGCGGAAATCTGATGCTTCGCCATAATCTCATCATCTGTGCCGCGGCGGCCGAGGATCCCGCCGTGTACTTTCGGATGCAGGGTTTTGACACGCCCGTCCATCATTTCCGGAAAACCGGTGTAATCGGAGACTTCAGTCACCGGCAGACCGGCGTCAGCCAGCAGGCGGGCAGTACCGCCGGTTGATAACAATTCAACACCACGGGCGGAAAGAGCCTGAGCAAATTCAGTGATGCCGGTTTTGTCAGAGACACTGAGCAGGGCACGACGGATAGGGCGAGGCTGTTGCATGAGTTTGGATCCCTTGAATTCAACGAATAAATGACAATAGGTTGCAGGTGAAATCGGTGTATCTCATAAGATTTCAAAACCCGGAGTAAAAAGCAACGGTACACGAATGCAGCAGATTGTAACGCAAACGTTTGCGTGATGCTTGTGAATTTTGTGATTTTTTACCATCTGTGGATAACCTTGTGTGTAACCCGGTATAAACAGGGGTTTTGCTGGGGAATGCAGCAAACAGTCAAAAAATCGAAAATTAACACTTGTCTTCTGAAAGCGACTCCCTATAATGCACCTCCACTGACACGGAACAACGCGCTAACACGCGGTCCGGCAGGAAAAAAGAGAACGGCAGATAAGAAATTATCGCTTGACTCGAAGGGGCTGAAAACGTAATATACGCAGCCT
>NZ_KV791718.1:0-611 GCF_001807955.1 Morganella sp. HMSC11D09 | reverse complement strand
TTTCTATCAGACAATCTGTGTGAACACTCACATTCAGTATCAACCAGGTAAGGAGGTGATCCAACCGCAGGTTCCCCTACGGTTACCTTGTTACGACTTCACCCCAGTCATGAATCACAAAGTGGTAAGCGCCCTCCCGGAGGTTAAGCTACCTACTTCTTTTGCAACCCACTCCCATGGTGTGACGGGCGGTGTGTACAAGGCCCGGGAACGTATTCACCGTAGCATTCTGATCTACGATTACTAGCGATTCCGACTTCATGGAGTCGAGTTGCAGACTCCAATCCGGACTACGACGTACTTTATGAGTTCCGCTTGCCCTCGCGGGGTCGCTTCCCTTTGTATACGCCATTGTAGCACGTGTGTAGCCCTACTCGTAAGGGCCATGATGACTTGACGTCATCCCCACCTTCCTCCGGTTTATCACCGGCAGTCTCCTTTGAGTTCCCGCCATCACGCGCTGGCAACAAAGGATAAGGGTTGCGCTCGTTGCGGGACTTAACCCAACATTTCACAACACGAGCTGACGACAGCCATGCAGCACCTGTCTCAGAGTTCCCGAAGGCACCAAAGCATCTCTGGAAAGTTCTCTGGATGTCAAGAGTAGGTAA
>NZ_KV791717.1:0-787 GCF_001807955.1 Morganella sp. HMSC11D09 | reverse complement strand
TTTTTCATTCTCCGCCTCTTTCATCATCAGGAATACTTCCATTGCTGCGCGTAGTGGGTTTTGATTGAATGATTCCTCATCTGTATAATATGTATTTCTGGTTATATGAGAAACATCATCAAATCCACTTGCAGCAAATGGAGTGCTGTAACCATCACTATATTCATTCCCTGGAATGATAATGCTGATTCTGTTTTTTAAAATAATAGGCCATGCGTCCGCTGGGTTGTTGCATGGGGAGAAGCTCACCATCGCACCTCTATCGCCATCACTGATATATATTCTACCGAACTTTTCTAAAACAGAGTCAGTGCCATTAATATTAACAGCCACAGCCTTATTAATCTCAAAGTCTGATTTGTCACTATATTTGTTCATTTAACACCATCCTGTAATTTCCATTTCGTCGTAATCAATAAACCATGGCTCAATTTCATCGATTCGAATGCCCATATCATCTAACGAAGGATACCCTTCAATTCCTTTATCTTTAGACCAGTCGAATTGCTCAGTCAGCCATTCTTCGTCTTTAAAGTTATTGAATGCCATTTGTTGAAAACACTCAGCGCAGAACATGGCGAACCCCGCTTTTTCATGGCTTCCGTGTTTCTTAGCTCTATACTCTGCGTCACAATAAAATTTATTAACTTGCTCACACTGAGTTTTAAATTTATCTTCATCGATAACAGTGACAACCATTTCTAAATCTTTTTGCCACGCACCAGAGCTTATTTTAATTTGTCTCATCTGAAAACCTCCGCACACACTAATTCAACATTCCGCACAG
>NZ_KV791716.1:0-1466 GCF_001807955.1 Morganella sp. HMSC11D09 | reverse complement strand
TTTTTTTATGTTGATAAACAGATAAGATAAGTTGTTAAAATCAGTTGTGATTTACGTGTGGTGATACGTAACATTTGAGAGATAAAATAATATAATTTGCTATATGTGAACATCTGTGGCTTAATGATCTCACTGGTTTGGAAGTACAGGCCTATTTATGCTAGTCAGTTTAAAGTCGTTCACCATTTAGCGTTATCCTCGATACCACTTCATTGCGAATTCCTTCTAATTAATTCCCATAAGTAAAAATAAAAAACAAACCGCATATGCCTTATGGCAATCAAAAAAATTAAAGGAAATTCTATGTCTAATACAATGACTGGTTCAGTAAAATGGTTTAACGATGATAAAGGTTTTGGCTTCATTACTCCTAAAGATGGTAGTAAGGATGTTTTTGTTCATTTCTCTGCAATTCAGAGTGATAACTTCAAATCCTTAATCGAAGGTCAGGAGGTATCATTTACCATGGAAAACGGAATGAAAGGTCCTGCCGCTGGTAATGTGGTGGCGCTTTAAAGACAATATAATCATTGCTTTCTATTTTAAATGCCCATGCTGTAGCGGTTCACAATACCGAACATCACAATTTGATATTTCATTAAGTAACCCGCATGGAGCAAGATGTATTTTTTGCAAAAGTGTGATGAAAGCAGAAACCAACTAAGCATTAAATAGTCAATTATTTTAAACCTCGCAATGTCGGGGTTTTTTGTTATCTGGTACAATAGGCAGTCTGTTTTTTGAGAAAGAGCTATAATACCAGGATCGCCTTACCTCATTGCTATTAATAGTAAATCTTGCAAGTGCGGGTTATTACTTAAAATAAATGTGGTATCCAACTGGAATATTTTCCTAAGGAAATACCTGTGAATAGAAAAACTATTTTCAGTTATGCTCTTATGTTTACTAAAAACCTTTTTATTGTCGTACTGCTGCTTTTAGTTGTTTTTGCAATGGTGAATGGGTTTAAGTGATTTTCTTACGGTGTTGACTGAAAAATTATGAGCCTCACTTCGGTGGGGCTTTTTCATATCTCTAATTTGTAACGATAATTCACAGATTTAACTCTCCGGAATGTCCGGATAGTTCACACGTTCGGTTATTCCAGCTGAATATCAGTAGCGATCGCCCTGTTAGCGCATAGCAGCCTGGCTGAGCTAAATCAGGCTCTCATTTCAGACAAAAAAAAGCCGGTTTGGGAATAACCGGCATAAATAATAAACGATATTATTTTCATATAAATTCAGGTTTTTGTTACCTTATCATTATAGCCTGAAAATACGTATTTATCCGTGATAAGTTTGAAAAACGATTAAGCATGTGAACATATCTTTTCTCGACTTATCTATCAGATATTTATTGTGTGAATTAAAAAAAACGTATTACAAAGGTCGCCATGTGCGGCCTTTTTTATTGCAAGCAACAATAAGAGCATTGGAATACGACAGGCTCATTACCTAATCCGT
>NZ_KV791715.1:0-865 GCF_001807955.1 Morganella sp. HMSC11D09 | reverse complement strand
CGATGAGTAAGGCGGGACACGTGTTATCCTGTCTGAATACGGGGGGACCATCCTCCAAGGCTAAATACTCCTGACTGACCGATAGTGAACCAGTACCGTGAGGGAAAGGCGAAAAGAACCCCGGCGAGGGGAGTGAAAAAGAACCTGAAACCGTGTACGTACAAGCAGTGGGAGCACCCTTCGGGGTGTGACTGCGTACCTTTTGTATAATGGGTCAGCGACTTATATTCTGTAGCAAGGTTAACCGGATAGGGGAGCCGCAGGGAAACCGAGACTTAACTGGGCGAATTAGTTGCAGGGTATAGACCCGAAACCCGGTGATCTAGCCATGGGCAGGTTGAAGGTTGGGTAACACTAACTGGAGGACCGAACCGACTAATGTTGAAAAATTAGCGGATGACTTGTGGCTGGGGGTGAAAGGCCAATCAAACCGGGAGATAGCTGGTTCTCCCCGAAAGCTATTTAGGTAGCGCCTCGTGAACTCATCTCCGGGGGTAGAGCACTGTTTCGGCTAGGGGGTCATCCCGACTTACCAACCCGATGCAAACTGCGAATACCGGAGAATGTTATCACGGGAGACACACGGCGGGTGCTAACGTTCGTCGTGAAGAGGGAAACAACCCAGACCGCCGGCTAAGGTCCCAAAGTCATAATTAAGTGGGAAACGAAGTGGGAAGGCTCAGACAGCCAGGATGTTGGCTTAGAAGCAGCCATCATTTAAAGAAAGCGTAATAGCTCACTGGTCGAGTCGGCCTGCGCGGAAGATGTAACGGGGCTAAATTATGCACCGAAGCCGCGGCAGCGATATGTAAATATTGTTGGGTAGGGGAGCGTTCTGTAAGCCTGTGAAGGTGACCTGTGAGGG
>NZ_KV791714.1:776-1090 GCF_001807955.1 Morganella sp. HMSC11D09 | reverse complement strand
CAGCGGATATGCTGCGGGATGAGGTCCGGCGGAGCGCTCCTGTCAGGACCGGAAAACTGGCGCGTAATATCGTTACCGGCGGTCAGCGGAGCCGTTATAAAGGTGAGGTTGTCTCCGGTGTGTACATCCGGGGAACCAATGCCGCCGGAACCAACAGCGACAACACACTGAAAGCGGATGATCCGCGTAATGCGTTTTACTGGCGTTTTCTGGAAAACGGCACATCCAAAATGGCACCACAACCGTTTATCCGTCCGGCATTTGACGGTAAAGCGGATGAGGCAGCGGATCTGGCGCTGAGCAAACTCAGTCAG
>NZ_KV791714.1:0-756 GCF_001807955.1 Morganella sp. HMSC11D09 | reverse complement strand
GGTTTTTCCGTATGTGGCTCCGCAGGATGAACCCAAAATTCAGCCGCCGTGGTGTGTTTTTTCACTTTATGATACCGGCGGAGATGTGCTGTGCGGTCGTGCTGAGACAATGACCAATATCCAGATTGATGTGTATACAAAAACCATCGATGAAGCCCGCCGGATCCGGGAACTGTCTGTTGCTGCTGTTTCTCCGCTTTCACCGGCAGAGTTTACAGAAAAGCAGGGCTATGAAGCGGATACCTCGCTTTTCCGGGCCACGCTGGAGTGTCAGGTCTGGCAATGACGTAATCTTGAACAACAAGCTGCTGCGGCAGCTTTTTTTATGCTTACAGGAAAATAATCATGCCGAGCAAATATGAAAAAACGCAGGGCACGAAAATCAGTATTTCAAAGCTGCCTGCAACAGAAGTGAACCCCGCATCCGCAGAATTTCTGCCGCTGGCCTGTGCGGCCAAAGAGATCAGTTATACCGGCGGGCAGAAGTCGGATATTGATGTCACCACCCTGTGCTCAACGGAGCAGGAAATGACCAACGGGCTGGCCTCTCCGGGGGAAATCACGATCTCCGGTAACTGGTCACCGGATGAAGGGCAGGAAGTTCTGCGTACTGCCTATGACAATGACACGATCCATGCGTTCAAAGTGGAGTTTCCGTCAGGTAATGGTTATGCCTTCCTGGCAGAAGTCCGTCAGAACAGCTGGAGTGCGGCAACCAGCGGGCTGGTCACCGCGTCTTTCACGCTGCGCATGAAA
>NZ_KV791713.1:0-3181 GCF_001807955.1 Morganella sp. HMSC11D09 | reverse complement strand
CTTAGTCAGTATTGGTGATTGGTGGCAGATTACTGCACATGCTCTGGCTACATGGCCTCAAATATACAACCGCCCGCGCATTCACCAATCCCAATACTTACTGGATGCCCGTCTTTCCGGGCTGTCAGTCTTGCGACTATCCTCGCTTTCCACAGTCAAGGAATCTGATAACATGAACATTCCACAGTCAAAATAAGGAATTGTTCTGATGCCAAGATATATTGTTAGGGTTGAGCTTCCGAATGCTGATTACGCTGACTACCAGAATTTATATGAAAGAATGAAAGCTCACGGGTTTGATAAAAAAATAAAAGGTAGCAATGGTGTTTGGTACTACTTGCCAGACGCAGAATATAACTACGAAGGTAATCTAAATTCTGACACCATTTTCGAGCGAGCAATAAATATTGCCAAATCAGTTAGAACAAAGGCCAAAGTATTGGTTACTGAGGCTGTTTCTAGGCGTTGGTACAACTTAGATAAAGTTTAATTTTCTGTGCTGGCTTTCCCTTCGTCACAATGGGAGTCGCACGCTCCCATTTCTGGCTTTTCGTTTTCTAGGTTATAAAACGCCTCAACAATTCGTTTCCCAAGGTATTTCACTGTGCCGTCCGGCAGGTCATGAGTATTGTGATACTTCATTTTCAACATGTCAGACAATACCTGACGCGCTGCGTCTTGTGATTCCAGACTCAATTCTTCAAATTTCATATCCATCTCCTGTTATTAACTCACCATAGCCCACTCACCGAATGGGATATAATTAGTATCTGCGCTCACACAACCCATCCCGCCAGTGTTGCCCGTTCACGACCGTGATCACTTTCGTGCGGTGCTAATCTTCACGCCACCCATTAGGCGCTACATCGCATTTGTGCGTTGGGGTCTAAACAGGTGGATTGTGCTGTTTCGACTTTCTGAATTGTTAAAGAACAATGAAGGTGTTTTCATACTGTGGTTGCCTTCGATGAGTTAATTAAAAACTATAGTTGTTTTAATGTCAACAACCAAAGTTGTTTATATGGGTTGTTTTTCTCTTCATTGGTTGTATTTGGTTGTTTTGATTGGTTATTTATTTTCCAAAATTCTTCACGACCGGACGCAGATCACACAGGCGGGGGAATTGCAGGCACAAAAAAGCCCTCGCAGGGAGGGCTTTTTACTGTGGAAAGCTTGCTAATTTGTAGGGCGAAAGGATTACGCTGCTTTGCTATATAATTCGCTGAACATTTCGTCTTTTTTGGCAGTCAGCTCTGCGACGATTTCATCCAGACGGTTTGCAAGCTTCAACATTTTTGCAATGCTCTCTTGTTTGGACATGATGTGCTCCTGGTTTCCTTTACTCGCTCGTTGTGGATACGTACATTAAATGATAATTAGAAAATGCTTGCTTTTTTCAGCATATGCGAACTATTCGCACACATTTCTGGGTTTTTCATCTTAATGTCGTTAATTAATATTTCAGCAAACAACAGTGTTTGCTGAAGATTGATATCTTCATGTTTTTTTGCTTCAGCGCTCAATTCTTGAATTATGGACGCCAACTCATCAAGTGATGGATCGGTAAGTTCATGCAACTTATCAATGCCTAGCTGTTCGAAACTAGTTACCACAAAGTTTATCAAACCTTGTACCATCATTTTTATACTATTCAGCTGTCTTTCTTCGATTGAAGCCTGCGCGTCTGCAACTAAGACAGACTTTTTAAAGTCACTATTCACGAAATTCCTTACTCCATATATAACGTCTGTCAACGTTATTATCAAGGGTTGTTGTGTAAATCTTTGTGGATAACTTAGTCTGATGGCCGAGTAATCTACATCAACACCATCAAAAAAGTAAGGAAAAAATGCGTTAATTTTGATCGCAAACACATAAGGTGATGTTATTCAGTTAAAAATAGTTTGCCTCGGATTTGTCCACATTTTGGCTGACTTAGTTCACCCTAAAACGTGTCGTCAGGCCATTGTTAGCCGTGGAATTTATACTTAATAGACTGGCTCACGAGTACCTTTGCCTGTATGAATACGCCATCAATAGACTCTTCATTCAAGTGCCATGTTTCATATTTTGGATTATCTGATATCACAGCAAGGCGCTTGTACTGCATTTGCAGGCGCTTAATGTAGAGCTGATTGTCCAGTATGAAGACATAAATTCCGTCACCGTCAAAATGGTTAACGGTCATATCAACGAATATCTGATCGCGTGGTTCGAAGGTGTCCGCCATGGAGTCACCTTTCACAGTGATCATCTTAACGGTATCAGCTGGCCTTCCGCCAAATAGCCTCTTGGCTTCTTCCGCTGAATACTCAATCGCCGTGATGGTTTCAATAAAATCATCTAAAACCATAACGCCCGGGCCAGCGCTGGCTTCAACATCGAGGATTTCCACTTTGTAAGTCTCTATTGTTGCGGGAGTGACAAGATCTATTTTCACTGTACCAGCACCATCAGAGGGGAGTAATGGATTATCCCCGGCACCAGATGAAAGCCATTCCGCCGGAACTGACAGTACTTTAGCTATTTCTATCAGCTTTGTGGACGTCTGAGCGCTGCCGGATTCAATTTTCTGAATAGCCGCCTGAGATACACCAATAGCCTCTCCAAGTTCTTTCTGAGAAAGACCAGCGCGTTTTCTGGCTTGTTTTAGTCGTTGTGCAAGAGTCGTTTTCATAATCCCAAAGATACAACCTCGGTTGTTGTTATTCAAACGAATATAGTTGTTGATTAAAAACAACTATGGTTTTAATATGGAAAATAAAACAACGGAGGTTTTTATGAACGAAGCAATTAAAACCGCCATTGATATTGTGGGAACACAAAAAAAACTTGGCGAAGCATGCGGTTTGACGCAGCAGGCAGTTTTTAAGTGGCTTCACAACAAGGCGAAGGTTTCCCCTGAATACATTCCGCTAATCGTCAAAGCGACCAACGGACAAGTTAAAGGCAGAGACCTAAGGCCAGACCTCCCGCACGTTTGGGAATTTGGCAATCAGTACTGGTAAGAAACTGCTCTTTAACAAATAACAAAATCGGAATGTACAGGCGCTGTTTATCTGTATTGCACATGGTGCGGCTTAACTGGGGCGATCCGTCAGTTAAGGGATAACGGACAAGCAGAGTAATGGCACTGTACAAACGTACTTTATTTCAACACAGCAACACCTCACAGGAAGTG
>NZ_KV791712.1:139653-204136 GCF_001807955.1 Morganella sp. HMSC11D09 | reverse complement strand
CGGGTTCGAGTCCCGTCCGTTCCGCCAACATTTAGGGGCGTAGTTCAATTGGTAGAGCACCGGTCTCCAAAACCGGGTGTTGGGAGTTCGAGCCTCTCCGCCCCTGCCATTTACTTGATAAGTAATAACTAAAGATCTTTATTTATTAATAGCCCGGTTCGTTATGAACTGGGTTTTTTATTATCTGAATTTATGTATCGTATCCTGCCGAATTTCCTTTCTTTTTTGCAACCACTTCTTTCAATGCAACAGTTACTTACCGCACTATCTATCTTTAAAATCATCAGTAACCGGCGTTATACCGGTATTGCGATTAATTGGCCGATAAGTCCCTGCTGATCACTGTTCTGTAGCCAGACAGCGTACAGAGGCTTTGTAATCAGGTCATTATCCACGGGGTTCAGTTCGGGATATATTTTTTTCCAGTGTGCCGGTAAATAAGTGACAGATGATGTCACTGACAGTAATTGTTTTGCCTGAAAAGCAGACGATGTTGTCAGAACCGGAGACTGGCAGCGGGTGAAAACAGCCTCATCATGCTGCTGAAAATCTGCACTCCATTCCAGGCGGATAAGGCCCGGAGGATTTTCTGCCGACAGCGGTTGTATGCTGAACAGCTGAAGTGTGATTTCTCCGACAATCTCACTTTTCAGTTCATCCATTTTTGGTTGTTCAGTAGAGATCAGTAAATCCAGCTCCCGTGCATGTAATTGTTTTACCAGAGACTGGCGGGATGCGATTCTGGTCTCCAGGCGCAGATCTGCATGTGATTGGTAGATCTGTCCGAGCCAGGGGGTCAGACAAGCATCCCACAATGATGCAGTCGCTCCGATGGAAAGCGGGTTGTGTACAGAGGCATGATTAATTTCCTGTTTTGCCAGTTGCCAGGTATTGATCAGCGCTTCGGCATAAGGTACTAACCGCTCGCCGGCGGCTGTCAGGCGGATATTATTCCGGTGGCGGGTAAAAAGATTTGCCCCGAGATTTGTCTCTAACTGCCTGATCCTAAAGCTGACTGCAGATTGTGTAAGGTATAAGGATTCAGCCGCACGCCCGAAGTGACGGGTTTTACTGACCTCCAGAAAGGTTTTCAGTAATTCTGTATCCACTGGTATCTCCAAAAATTTTTGTCGTTATGATTTAAATATTTTGTTTTACAGAATCCTAATGCTATCTAATACTCCGCGCCATAAAGAGTATGTCAGTAGAGAATTAGGAGTGTGTCAGATGGCAGAAAGCTTTATCACGACTAATCGTTTTTTTGATAATAAACATTATCCTCGTGGTTTTTCACGCCATGGTCATTTCACCATAAAAGAAGCTCAGTTACTTGAGCGCCATGGTTTTGCTTTCAACGAACTGGATATGGGTAAACGCGCCCCCCAGACGGACGAAGAAAAACAGTTTGTTTCTGTATGCCGTGGTGAGCGTATGCCGGAAACAGCAGAAGAAAAAGTGTGGATTAAGTATCTGGAGCGTATTCGCAAACCAAAACGCTTCCACACGCTGTCCGGTGGTAAACCTCAGATCGATCCGTCGGAAGACTATACCGACACAGATGATTAATATCATCAGAAATAATAAGTTAAAAGGGGCATTCGTGCCCCTTTCTTTTTTTAAGAGACCGCCTGCTGCAGTTTATGGATTAATCTGTCCATTACCCGGTAACTGAGTGCTTCCAGTATATCTTTTCGTGATACCTGTCCTCCTTCATCCCGCAGATCGGCAATAGTTCTGCTGACGCGCAGTATACGGTGCCATGCCCGCACAGACAGATTAAGTTGCGTCAGTGCATCCTCAAGAAAACGGGCATCCTGTGCTGATAGTGCACACACCTCCTCTGTTTCTTTGCCTGACAGTCCCGCATTCAGTTTTCCCTGCCCGTTACGGCGGTATTGTTGTTGTCGTGCGGACTGTACCCGTGCTTTTATCTGCTCATGAACCGGCAGATCTTTTTCTGTCCGGCTCAATGTTCCTGGTGGCAGCATCGGTACTTCAATTGATAAATCAAACCGGTCCAGAAACGGTCCGGAGATGCGGGAAAGATAACGCAGAAGCTGCTGAGGGCCGCTGCGGTTATGTATGCCCTGATAGTGGCCTGTCGGGCTGGGATTCATCGCAGCAATAAGCTGTATACGGGCAGGAAAACACACTTTTGCTTTAGCTCTGGAAATAATGATTTCTCCGGATTCAAGCGGTTCACGCAGAGAATCCAGTGATTTACGGGAGAATTCAGGGAGTTCATCAAGAAAAAGGATGCCGTGATGTGCCAGCGATATTTCTCCCGGCAGCGGAATACTGCCGCCACCGGTGAGTGCCGCAGAGGATGCGGTATGATGTGGTGCCCTGAACGGACGCTGGGGCCATTTATTTTGTTCTGATGAGGTTTGGGTCAGGCTCCGGATTATCGCCACGTCAAGAGCTTCCTGCGCGGTTAACGGCGGGAGCAGAGTTCCCAGCCGGCTGGCCAGCATGGTTTTTCCGGTACCGGGCGGGCCGAGCAGGAGCAAATTGTGCCCGCCGGCTGCACTTATTTCCAGAACCCGTTTGGCGTGTTTCTGGCCGGTAATATCATCAATACTTGTACCGTTATCATTTTCTGTTTTTCCCGCCAGGTGGCTGTTTTCATTCAGTTCCTGCTGCTGATGAAAAAAAGCAGCAACCTGCAGTAAATTATCCGCCATCAGCGCCGAACCGGCAGGCAGAATACATAATTCATCATTATGCTGTTTTGATACCACAGCCTGCCTTCCTGACTGACGGGCAGCCAGCACTGCCGGTAATATTCCGCGGCAGAACCGGAGTTCTCCCGAAAGACCTAATTCCCCCGAAAACTCATAATTTTCTGCTAATTTTGCGTCTATTTGCTCAGAAGCTGAGAGTATGGCAACAGCGATAGGCAAGTCATATCGCCCGCCTTCTTTGGGCAAATCCGCCGGGGCAAGATTGATAGTGACCCGCTTTGCCGGAAATTCAAATCCGCTGTTGATCAGGGCACTGCGGACCCTGTCTCTCGACTCTTTGACAGCGGTTTCCGGTAATCCCACCAGTGTTAATCCGGGCAGTCCGGCGCTGATATGTGCCTCAACGGTGACCAGCGGTGCTTCTGTCCCGATCATGGCACGGGTATAAACAATAGCAAATGACATCAGGTCATCCTGCAGTTACATAAACGAATTATCATGATGGTGATTTTTTCCATCATTTCGCAGCAAAATTCCGTTTTTTACGATGTATATCGACAGATTTTATGTATGTTGCATAAAAGTGATTTCTGTTCTGCGTGTTGCATGGAAAAACCGGGCGGCGGGGAATTAATTTCCGGGTTTCAGAATAAAAAATCTGCCACGCTTTCCATTGTGCTCCCGGGAATAGTGTTCAGAGGAAAAGTAAGTTGTACCGGAGAATGCCCCGTTTTTTCGGTGTTGTTCCGGAAGTGACGATTTTGGCAGAGGAGGATACCGCCGGATAAAAAAATAGTAGTGAAACATATCGTTAATAATGGCAGTGCACTGAATTTTATGGATTTTTATTCTTGTTGTTAAAAAAAAGACAAATAGCCGTTGTCAGGAATTCGATAACATGATAACTCTAAAATAAAGAGACCAACTGAATACGGCAGACAGAAGAATTTATCCATGAATAAGATTGTCCGAGTGATTAGCCTAATTATCGTGAGCGTGGTGGTGATTATTATCCCACCGTGCGGGGCTGCACTCGGATACGAAAATGGCTGATACGAGCCAGGATCTCACGAGAACCCCGCACCGAAAGGCGCGGGGTTTTTTTTAACCTTAAAATTATGATTTTTCACTGAAAAGAAAACGGCGGACTAAGGAGTCACACATGAACGGGGCACAGTGGTTAGTGCAGGCACTACGAACACAGAGCGTTGACACTGTGTTCGGCTACCCGGGCGGGGCGATCATGCCGGTCTATGACGCGCTGTACGACGGCGGCGTGGAGCATGTGCTCTGCCGTCATGAACAGGGGGCGGTTATGGCGGCAATCGGCTATGCACGGGCAGGACAGAGAACGGGTGTATGTATCGCAACATCAGGGCCGGGGGCAACAAATCTTATCACCGGGCTGGCGGATGCACTGCTTGATTCAGTACCGGTTGTTGCCATCACCGGACAAGTAGGTTCATCACTGATTGGTACGGATGCCTTTCAGGAGATCGATGTGCTGGGGCTGTCTTTGTCATGCACAAAACACAGCTTCCTGGTTGAATCAATTACTGATTTGCCGCGAATTATTACCGAGGCTTTCGCGATTGCTGCAGGCGGGCGTCCGGGGCCGGTACTCATTGATATCCCGAAAGACATTCAATTACAGATTAGTGAATTTACCCCGTATTTTCTGCCGGTAAATAATGCAGAACCTCTGTCGCAGACGGCTCTCTCCCGTGCCCGGCAACTGATGCGGGAAAGCCGGAAGCCGGTGCTGTATGCCGGTGGTGGTGTCGGCATGTCAGGTGCCGTTGCACAGCTGCGGGCGTTTCTGGATGAAACCGGGATGCCGGCGGTGAGTACCCTGAAAGGACTGGGGGCGGTCTCTCCGGATTATCCGTATTACCTCGGTATGCTCGGGATGCACGGGGCAAAAGCAGCGAACCTTGCGGTTCAGGAGGCGGATCTGCTGATTGCGGTCGGAGCCCGTTTTGATGATCGGGTAACCGGCAAGCTGAACGCATTTGCCCCGCATGCAAAGGTGATCCATGTGGATATCGATCCGGCCGAGCTGGATAAATTACGGCAGACACATGTTTCTCTTGCCTGTGATGCGAAACAGGCTCTGCCGCTGCTGTCACAGCCGCTGTCATTCCCCGCCTGGCAGCATCACGTGAAGAAACTGAAAGCAGAGCACGCGCCTGATTATTCACATGCCGGTGACAGTATTTATGCACCGCTGCTGTTATCTCAGGTATCTGCGGCCAAACCGGCAGATTGTGTGGTGACAACGGATGTCGGGCAGCACCAGATGTGGACGGCACAGCATATGACCTTTGACGGCCCGGAGAATTTTCTGACATCCGGTGGTCTGGGGACGATGGGGTTTGGTTTACCGGCAGCGATCGGGGCACAGATTGCCCGCCCGGAAGCAACCGTGCTGTGTGTTTCCGGTGATGGCTCTTTCATGATGAATGTGCAGGAACTGACCACTATCAAACGCAAACGTCTGCCGGTCAAAATCCTGCTGCTGGATAATCAGCGTCTCGGTATGGTGCGTCAGTGGCAGGAACTGTTTTTTGATAAGCGTTACAGCGAGACGGTACTGGATGACAATCCTGATTTTGTTGCCCTGGCGCGCTCGTTTGATATCCCGGGACAGCTGGTGACTGAAAAATCAGCGCTGCCGTCCGCGATTAATACCCTGTTACACCATCAGGGCCCGTATTTATTACATGTCGCCATCCGTGAAGAAGATAACGTCTGGCCATTAGTACCGCCGGGAGCGGGTAACGAACATATGTTGGAGAGCTCATTATGATGCAGCATCAGTTAGCAATTCAGGCACGTTCATGCCCGGAAATCCTGGAACGGGTTCTGCGTGTTGTGCGCCACCGCGGATTTAACGTCTGTGCCATGAAAATGGATCTGGCGAAAGGTTCCGAAGGTGATAATGTAAACATTGAGTTAACAGTTTCAAGCCTGCGGCCGCCGGCCCTGCTCTGTACACAGTTAGTTAAGCTGGCGGATGTGGCGGATGTCGAAGTTCTCACAAAAAATACACAAAATTATCAACATATTAGCTGTGCAGTATAAAGGAAAATTACAATGACAAAAAAAGCTGATTTTATTTGGTTCAATGATGAGATGGTTCCGTGGGCAGAAGCAAAAGTGCATGTTATGTGTCATGCCATGCACTACGGGACATCTGTTTTTGAAGGGATCCGCTGTTATGAGTCTCATAAGGGCCCTGTCGTTTTCCGTCATCGCGAACATATGCAGCGCCTGCATGACTCCGCCAAAATATATCGTATGCCGGTAGAATATTCAGTTGATGAATTAATGGAAGCCTGCCGCGCCACGCTGCGCAAAAATAATTTATCCAGTGGTTATATCCGTCCGCTGGTCTTTATCGGTGATGTCGGTATGGGTGTTAACCCGCCGCAGGGCTATAAAACCGATGTCATCATCGCGGCATTCCCGTGGGGTGCTTACCTGGGTGAGGAAGCGCTGGATGCAGGGATTGACGCGATGGTGTCATCCTGGAACCGCGCAGCCCCTAACACCATTCCGACAGCGGCCAAAGCAGGCGGTAACTACCTGTCCTCGTTACTGGTCGGCAGTGAAGCCCGCCGTCACGGTTATCAGGAAGGGATTGCGCTGGATGTGAACGGTTATATCTCTGAAGGGGCGGGTGAAAACCTGTTTGAAGTGAAAAATAACATTATCTTCACTCCGCCATTTACCTCTTCCGCACTGCCGGGTATTACCCGTGATGCGATTCTGACCCTGGCAAAAGAGCTGGGTTATGAAATCCGTGAGCAGACGCTATCCCGCGAATCACTCTATCTGGCGGATGAAGTCTTTATGACCGGTACTGCGGCGGAAGTTACGCCGGTACGCAGTGTTGACGGTATTCAGGTGGGTATCGGCCGCTGCGGACCGGTTACCAAAGAGATCCAGCAGGCATTCTTTGGCCTGTTCACCGGGAAAACAGAAGACAAATGGGGCTGGTTAGATCCGGTAAATCCATAATAACGAAACAGATTTGCAGGCGGGTCGTTCCCCCGCCTGATTTTTGCAAACACGGGAGATTACAATGCCTCAGTACCGTTCGGCGACAACAACGCATGGCCGCAATATGGCGGGTGCGCGCGCATTATGGCGTGCGACAGGAATGACAGATGCCGATTTCGGCAAACCGATTATCGCGGTTGTTAACTCATTCACACAATTTGTTCCGGGTCATGTTCACCTGCGGGATCTGGGTAAACTGGTGGCAGAGGAAATTGAGGCCGCCGGTGGCGTGGCCAAAGAATTCAATACCATTGCTGTGGATGACGGGATCGCCATGGGGCACGGCGGGATGCTTTATTCTCTGCCGTCACGCGAACTCATTGCCGATTCTGTGGAATACATGGTGAATGCACACTGTGCGGATGCCATGGTTTGTATCTCCAACTGCGACAAAATTACTCCGGGAATGCTGATGGCCTCACTGCGCCTGAATATCCCGGTTATTTTTGTATCCGGTGGCCCGATGGAAGCCGGTAAAACCAAACTGTCTGATCAGATAATCAAGCTGGATCTGGTGGATGCCATGATCCAGGGTGCAAATCCTGATGTTTCCGATGCGGACAGTGAACAAATCGAACGATCGGCCTGCCCGACCTGCGGCTCCTGCTCCGGTATGTTTACCGCGAACTCGATGAACTGCCTGACCGAAGCGCTGGGCTTATCTCAGCCGGGGAACGGCTCGCTGCTGGCAACTCATGCTGACCGCAAAAATCTGTTCCTTAATGCCGGACGCCGGATTGTGGAAATCACCAAAAAATATTACGAGCAGGATGATATCCGTTTTCTGCCGCGCAATATCGCCACTAAAGCGGCATTTGAGAATGCGATGATCCTGGATATTGCCATGGGCGGTTCAACCAACACGGTTCTGCATCTGCTGGCGGCGGCACAGGAAGGGGAAGTTGATTTCACAATGGCGGATATTGATCGTCTCTCCCGTGCGGTGCCGCATTTATGCAAAGTTGCGCCAAGCACGCAGAAATACCATATGGAAGATGTACATCGCGCCGGCGGGGTAATCGGTATTCTGGGCGAGCTGGATCGCGCCGGTTTACTGCACCGGGAGGTCAGTAACGTGCTGGGAATGACCCTGCCGGAGTTACTGGCGGCGTATGATATTACACTGACAAAAGATGATGCGGTGAAACGGATGTATTCCGCCGGGCCTGCAGGGATCCGTACAACAAAAGCATTCTCACAGGATTGCCGCTGGCCGTCCCTGGATGACGACCGTGAAAACGGCTGTATCCGCAGCAAAACCCATGCCTACAGCCAGGATGGCGGGCTGGCGGTACTGTCCGGCAATATTGCCGAAGATGGCTGTATTGTGAAAACTGCCGGGGTGGACGAGGGCAGCTTAACCTTTACCGGACCGGCAAAAGTGTATGAAAGTCAGGATGATGCAGTAAAAGCGATTCTTGGCGGAGACGTTGTTGCCGGGGATGTGGTGGTGATCCGCTACGAAGGGCCGAAAGGCGGGCCGGGTATGCAGGAGATGCTGTATCCGACCACCTACCTGAAATCAATGGGTCTGGGAAAAAGTTGTGCACTTATTACTGACGGACGTTTCTCCGGCGGCACTTCCGGGTTATCCATCGGCCACGTTTCGCCGGAAGCGGCCAACGGCGGGCTGATCGGGCTGGTTCAGACCGGGGACACTATCGCCATTGATATTCCGTCACGGCAGATTTCACCGAAAGTGGATGAGCAAACTCTGGCAGCCCGCCGCACAGCGGAAGAGGCACGAGGTGAAAAAGCCTGGTCACCGCAGAACCGTGAACGTCAGGTCTCTTTTGCGTTGCGTGCATATGCACTGCTGGCGACCAGTGCTGATAAAGGCGCGGTACGGGATAAAAGTAAACTCGGGGGTTAGGGATGACCGCAAAACAACCATTGTCTGCTCAGCCGTCAGCGGCTGAGTATGTGAGAGCGGCCTTCAGTGCCTCCGTTTATGATGTCGCTCAGGTCACGCCGCTGCAACTGATGCCGAAGCTGTCGGCACGGCTCGGCAATACCATTTCAGTGAAGCGGGAAGACAGGCAGCCCGTGCACAGTTTTAAGCTGCGCGGCGCGTATGCCATGATTGCGGAGCTGACAGAAGAACAGAAACGGCGGGGCGTAGTGACGGCATCAGCCGGAAACCATGCTCAGGGCGTGGCGTTATCTGCCGGGAAAACCGGGGTGAAAGCCCTGATTGTGATGCCGGTGGCGACTGCAGATATCAAAGTGGATGCGGTTCGCGGGTTCGGCGGCGAAGTGGTTCTCCACGGCGCGAATTTTGATGAAGCAAAAGCACATGCACTTGAGCTGGCCGCATCCCTCGGGATGACGTTTATTCCGCCGTTCGATCACCCGTCAGTGATCGCCGGTCAGGCCACTATCGCTCTTGAACTGTTACAGCAGAATGCTCGGCTCGACAGAGTCTTTGTACCGGTCGGCGGTGGCGGACTGGCCGCCGGGGTGGCGGTGTTTATTAAACACCTGATGCCGGACATTAAAGTGATTGGTGTCGAGGCAGAAGAGGCGGCTTGTCTGAAAGCCGCACTGGATGCCGGACATCCGGTCGAGTTACCGAAAGTCGGGCTGTTTGCCGAAGGTGTGGCAGTCAAACGGATTGGTGATGAGACCTTCCGTCTATGTCAGCAGTATCTGGATGATGTGATTATGGTGGACAGTGACGCCATCTGCGCAGCTATGAAAGATCTGTTTGATGATGTGCGGGCAGTGGCGGAGCCTTCCGGGGCACTGGCGCTGGCGGGGATGAAAAAATACATTCAGCAGCACAATATTCAGGGGGAAAATCTGGCACATGTGCTCTCCGGTGCCAATGTGAATTTCCATGTGCTCCGTTATGTGTCAGAGCGGTGCGAGCTGGGAGAACAGCGTGAAGGCGTGTTCGCGGTGACGATCCCGGAAGAGAAAGGCAGTTTCCTGCGGTTTTGTCAGGCGCTCGGCCCGCGTGTGGTGACCGAGTTTAACTATCGTTACAGCGGTTCAGATGAAGCTTCAGTATTTGTCAGTGTCCGTGCCGATGAGGGCCCGGGCGCACGGAAAACCATTCTGGACGGTCTTTCCGCCGCCGGGTTCAGTGCGACAGATTTGTCGGATGACGAAATGGCGAAACTGCATGTCCGCTATATGGTGGGTGGCCGCCCGTCAGCACCGTTGCAGGAGCGGCTGTTCAGTTTTGAATTCCCGGAAGCACCCGGCGCACTGCTGAAATTCCTGGAAACACTTGGTACACACTGGAATATCACCCTGTTCCATTACCGCAGTCACGGCACGGATTATGGCCGCGTACTGGCAGCTTTTGAAATACAGGAAGGGGATGTGCAGTTTGAGCAGCATCTGAATGCTCTCGGCTACGACTTCCGCGATGAAACCGGCAATGCTGCATTTGCCCGTTTCCTGGCCCCGCAGTTATCCGGGGTGGCGCGGCAGTAGTTGCCAGAAGGCTCTGATCAGCGGCTCATGCAGCCGCTTGTTCAGTGTGCAGACGCCCAGCTCAAACGGCGCAACCATCGAAATATTATCGAGTTGCAGGATCCGGCTGCGGATTGCGTCCGGGCTATTCTCCACCACCACATTCGGGATCAGCGCGATACCGCAGCCTAGTGCCACCATCGATACAATCGCTTCATGGCCGGACACCGTGGCATAAATCTGCGGATCCTGAATCCGGTGTGTTTTAAACCATAAATCAATCCGTTTACGTGACGGGCCATGCTCCGGAATGATAAACGGAATATTTTCCCAGTCGGGCACCGGCTGTACCGCCTGTTGTCTGACCGGGCATGGTAGTGCGGGCGCTATCAGTGACAGCGGGATTTCGCCTATCTGGTGAAAGCGGACATTATCCGGCAGTTTTTCCGGTTTTCCGGCGATACCGAGATCCGCGTCCTGTGACTGCACTTTTTCCACTGCATCCGCCGCGTCCCCGGTGGTCAGCTTGATTTCCACCTGCGGATGTTCTGCCCGGAACTGGTCGAGGATCTGCGGCAGATGGCTGTATGCGGCAGTGACGGAACAAAACAGACGTAATTCCCCGGTCAGTGACGGGCTCTGATGATTAAGCGCATGTTGCAGCTGCTGGTATTGCAGCACTGTTTCCTGCGCAAATTTTTTCAGCTGTTCACCGGCGGCTGTCAGCTGAACAGTGCGGTTATCCCGCAGAAACAGCGGATGCCCGAGAGATTCTTCCAGCCGCTGGATCTGCCGTGAGAGTGTCGACGGGCTGATATACATGGCGGCCGCGGTTTTGCCGAAATGGCAGCTCTCCGCAAGATGTAAAAACAGTCTGAGTTCCCGGATATCCATCACAACCTCTCAGGGGATTACGTTTTAGTCATTATGTTGCATAAATTGCATCGCTATCTTGTGAATATATCAATTTAAGCAATGAAAATCATGACATATAGTCAATATAAATAAAGGGTATATCACCCCGGTAAATAACGAAATCAGTGCTGCGAAGACAGCAATCTGAGCAAACACAATACACGGAGTCACCATGGCGAATTATTTTAATACACTGAATTTGCGCCAGCAGCTGGCGCAGTTAGGCAAATGCCGGTTTATGGCACGCGAAGAATTTGCGGACGAGGCTGGGTATCTCAAAGGCAAAAAAGTGGTGATTGTCGGCTGTGGTGCACAGGGGCTGAACCAGGGACTGAACATGCGCGATTCCGGGCTGGATATCGCCTATGCACTGCGTCAGGAAGCGATCGATGAGAAGCGCACCTCATGGCGCCGCGCCACCGAAAACGGTTTTACCGTCGGCACGTATGAAGAACTGATCCCGCAGGCTGACCTGGTGGTTAACCTGACACCTGACAAACAGCATTCTGCGGTGGTTAAGGCGGTTCAGCCGCTGATGAAATCCGGCGCAGCGCTGGGTTACTCACACGGCTTCAATATTGTTGAAGTCGGCGAAACCATCCGCCCTGATATCACGGTTGTGATGGTGGCACCGAAATGCCCGGGTACAGAAGTGCGTGAAGAGTACAAGCGTGGCTTTGGTGTTCCGACACTGATTGCAGTCCATCCGGAAAATGATGCCAAAGGTGAAGGTCTGGCGATTGCCAAAGCCTGGGCTGCGGCAACCGGCGGTCACCGTGCGGGTGTTCTGGAATCATCCTTTGTTGCAGAAGTTAAATCTGACCTGATGGGCGAGCAGACTATCCTCTGCGGTATGCTGCAGGCCGGTTCTCTGCTCTGTTATGACAAAATGGTTGCTGACGGCGCGGATCCTGCGTATGCAGGTAAGCTGATCCAGTACGGCTGGGAAACCATTACAGAAGCGCTGAAACAGGGCGGAATCACACTGATGATGGACAGATTGTCCAACCCGGCAAAAGTCCGTGCTTATCAGCTGTCTGAAACCCTGAAAGCACAGATGAAGACTCTGTTTGAAAAACATATGGATGACATCATTTCCGGCCATTTCTCCTCAACGATGATGGCGGACTGGGCGAATGATGATAAAAATCTGCTGACCTGGCGTGAAGAGACCGGCAAGACGGCATTTGAAAACTATCCGGATTCTGAGCAGAAAATCAGTGAGCAGGAATATTTTGACCACGGTGTTGTCATGGTCGCAATGGTGAAAGCCGGTGTTGAGCTGGCATTTGAAACCATGATTGACGCGGGGATCATTGCGGAATCTGCCTATTATGAATCACTGCATGAACTGCCGCTGATTGCCAACACCATTGCCCGTAAGCGTCTGTATGAAATGAACGTGGTTATCTCCGATACCGCAGAATACGGCAATTACCTGTTCTCCTTTGCAGCAGTGCCGTTACTGAAAGACTTTATGGCATCACTGCAGCCGGGTGATCTGGGTAAATCCGGCGCGGACCACGGTACGGATAACGCGCAGCTGCGTGATATCAATGAAGCAATTCGTCAGCATCCGATTGAAACTGTGGGTAAAACCCTGCGCGGCTATATGACGGATATGAAACGTATCGCGGTCGGCGGCTGATAACAAAATTGTTTAATGATGAAATGAGACGGCACCTTCGGGTGCCGTTTTCCGTTTTAATGAGCGGCGTCCGGTTACACTTCTGCTGTACCTTTCTGCTACAATTCCCTCCTGTTCCAGTATTGAGTCGAGTTAACAGCGCGTATGAAATTAAATCCCGGTCAGCAGCAGGCCGTTGAGTATGTTCAGGGCCCGTGCCTTGTGCTTGCGGGTGCCGGTTCCGGCAAAACCCGTGTGATCACCAATAAAATTGCCCATTTGATCCGCAATACCGGCTATCAGCCACGTCAGATCGCGGCGGTGACCTTTACCAACAAAGCCGCGCGGGAAATGAAAGAGCGTGTTGCACAAACCCTGGGGCGCAAAGAGGTCAAAGGGCTGATGATTTCCACATTCCATACCTTGGGGCTGGAGATTATCAAGCGGGAATATAAAGCGCTGGGGATGAAAAGTAATTTCTCCCTGTTCGACGATCAGGATCAGCTCGCGCTGCTTAAAGAGCTGACGTTTGATCATCTGGAAGAAGATAAAGAGTTACTGCAACAACTGGTCAGTCAGATCTCGAACTGGAAGAACGCCCTGCTGACACCGGAACAGGCAAAAGGGCTGGCGCGATCAGAGCGCGAACATACGTTTGCGGAGTGTTACCGCCGTTATGAACTGCATCTGAACAGCTGTAATGTGCTTGATTTTGATGACCTTATCACCAAACCGACACTGCTGTTTGCCCGTGACGAACAGGCACGGGAGCGCTGGCAGCAGCGTATCCGTTATCTGCTGGTGGATGAGTATCAGGATACCAACACCAGTCAGTATCAGCTGGTGAAATTGCTGGTCGGTAAACGCGCGTATTTTACGGTCGTGGGTGATGATGATCAGTCAATTTATTCATGGCGCGGCGCACAGCCGAAAAACCTGGTGCAGCTGAGCAAAGATTTTCCGGAGTTGCAGGTGATCAAGCTGGAGCAGAATTACCGCTCGTCCGGCTGTATTCTGAATGCAGCGAATATCCTGATCGCTAATAACCCGCATGTGTTTGAAAAACAGCTTTTTTCAAATCTCGGTTATGGTGATCCGATGAAAGTGATCACCGCGAATAATGAAGATCATGAAGCAGAGCGGGTGGTCGGGGAGCTGATCGCCCATCACTTTATCAATAAGACCGATTATAAAGATTACGCGATCTTATACCGCGGCAACCATCAGTCGCGGATCTTTGAAAAAATGCTGATGCAAAACCGGATCCCGTACCGGATCTCCGGCGGAACCTCTTTCTTTTCCCGTCCGGAAATTAAGGATTTGCTGGCGTATCTGCGTGTGCTGACCAATCCGGAAGATGACAGTGCTTTCTTGCGCATCGTGAACACGCCGCGCCGGGGAATAGGACCGGCCACTATTCAGAAACTGGGTGAGTGGGCGAATACGCGGGATAAAAGCTTGTATCAGGCCAGTTTTGACCTCGGACTGGGGCAGACACTTTCCGGTCAGGGGCTGGCGGCGCTGACGAATTTCACCGGCTGGCTGGCGGAGGTGGAAAAATTGGTTGAGCGCGAGCCGCTGATCGCGGTGCGGGATTTACTGCACGGCCTGGATTATCAGAGCTGGCTCTTCGAAACGTCGGCCAGCCCGAAAGCCGCTGAGATGCGGATGAAAAACGTCGATCAGCTGTTCAGCTGGATGGCTGAAATGCTGGAAGGGGATGATCTCAACGAGCCGATGACGCTGGCTCAGGTGGTTACCCGCTTTACGCTGCGCGACATGATGGAGCGCGGCGAGGAAGCAGAGGAGTTGGATCAGGTGCAGCTGATGACGCTGCATGCCTCCAAGGGGCTGGAATTTCCGTATGTTTTCCTGGTGGGCATGGAAGAGGGGATTTTGCCGCATCAGTCCAGTATCGATGAGGATAACGTGGATGAAGAGCGGCGTCTGGCCTATGTGGGGATAACCCGCGCTCAGAAATCCCTCTTTTTTACCCTGTGCCGTGAGCGCCGCCAGTATGGTGAGCTGATCCGCCCCGAACCGAGCCGGTTTCTCTATGAACTGCCGCAGGATGATCTGCACTGGGATGACGGCAAAAAAGTGGTGAAAACCGCCGAAGAGAAACAACAGGCCGGGCTGCGCGGTGTGGCCGGGCTGAAGGCGATGCTGGCTAAGAAAAAGGAAGAAAACGGATGAGGGAATCACTCAGAGCAGAAACGATGATCCGGAATGACTGACGGAAGCCGGATCACGTTGAAAAGGCTCATAAAATTAAAGCCCTGATAGTGTCCGGAAACGGATAATCAGGGCTTATTATTTATCAGCCGAGAGTGGACGGCTTCTGTTCTTCCAGCATCAGTGACCACTGCACATAACTCTGCCACTGAATTTCCTGCTGTAATGCTTCCGCGCGCAGCGGATGCAATTGCTGCCAGCCGACCGGCAGTGTGATAATCAGCCCTTCCGCAGACGCCCGGATGCGCAGTGACGGCAGCGTGTCATCACGGCGGCGGCTGGCAAAAATAATCGCCAGACGCAGCAGACGACACAGGCAACCGGCTTCACGCGGTGTCAGCGCATTTTGCTGATTGAGAGAATGGATATCCAGCGGGCCGCTCTGATTGCGCAACAGCACCGCTAACAGGCGGCGTTGTGCCGGTGTGAAACCGGGTAAATCCAGATTACTGACCAGATAACCGGCATGTTCCGGGCCTTTGCGGAAATCAACACTCAGCCCGATTTCATGGATCAGAGAGGCGCTGCTGAGCAGTTCACGGCAGCGGATATCCAGCTGCCAGGCGGTCGCCACCTGCTGAAAAAAGTGATCCGCTAACTGACGGACACGTTTACCCTGGTCGGCATCTATCTGAAAACGCTTCTGAATATTTTTCAGTGTCCGGGTGCGGATGTCCTGCTCTACCGGCAATTCCAGCATGCCGTAGACCAGCCCTTCACGCAGTGCACCCCCGGCGAGTGTCATGCCGTCAATGCCGAGCGTTTCAAAAATCGCGATAAGAATGGCCAGCCCGCTCGGGAATACCAGTGCCCGTTCCAGCGTCAGCCCTTCAATCTCCAGCTCTTCCAGTTTGCCGCACTCAATCGCTTTGCGTTTGAGCTGCTGCAGTTTCGGCAGGGTGATTTGTTCATCCATGCCCTGAGCAATCATGATTTCCTGAAGTGCCTGAACGGTGCCGGATGCGCCGACACACACCTGCCAGCCCTGCTCCAGAAGTGCGGGAGCGACCGGGGCGATAATATCGCGGGCAGCCTGTTCGGCACCGGCGAAATTCTCTGTGGTCAGGGAACGATCGGTAAAATAGCGCTCCAGCCAGGTGACGCAGCCCATTTCCAGGCTGAAGAGGGCGGTGGTCCGGGTGCCGCTGCCGGTCACCAGTTCGGTACTGCCGCCGCCGATATCGACCACCAGGCGTTTGTCTGACCCGCCGGTGGTGTGGGCAACGCCCTGATAAATCAGACGTGCTTCTTCCTCACCCCGGATAACTGTGACCGGATGACCGAGGATCTCCGCTGCTGTTTCCAGAAATTCACCGGCATTTCTGGCCAGGCGCAGGGTGGCTGTCGCCACCACGCGGATCTGGGAGTCCGGGATATCCTGCAGATGTTCGGAAAACAGACGCAGACACTGCCAGCCGCGGGCCATGGCTGCCGGAGACAGGATATTCTCTTTATCCAGACCGGCCGCCAGACGAACCTTGCGTTTTATCCGTGACAGTACCTGAATACTGCCCGCAATCTCCCGTACCACCAGCATATGAAAGCTGTTGGAACCCAGATCGATGGCAGCATAAAGCGAGGACGATCTCAGCATGGCAGCCTTCAGCGTTTGGTGCGGTTATTGTTATGACGCGGCCCGTTGCTGCTGCGGCGCGGCATATTACGGCGGTTCTGACCACCCCCGGTGCGCGGCGGACGACGGCGGCGCTTCGGCACCGGCAGATCAGTCAGCAGTGCATCGCTGTTGTATTTACTGACCGGAATCGGATGGCCGGTATATTCTTCAATCGCAGGCAGGTTCAGTGCGTACTCTTCACAGGCCAGGCTGATGGAGTGACCACTTTCCCCGGCACGCCCGGTACGGCCGATACGGTGAACGTAATCTTCACAGTCATCCGGCAGATCATAGTTAAAGACGTGAGTTACTGACGGGATATGCAGACCACGGGCCGCAACATCCGTTGCCACCAGAATATCCAGATTACCGAGAGTGAAATCCTCGAGAATACGCAGACGTTTTTTCTGCGCCACATCGCCGGTCAGCAGGCCGACACGGTGGCCGTCAGCCGCCAGGTGCGCCCAGATATCTTCACAGCGGTGTTTGGTATTAGCGAAAATAATGCAGCGATCCGGCCACTCTTCTTCCAGAAGTGTCTGGAGAAGGCGCATTTTTTCTTCGTTGGACGGATAGAATAACTCTTCTTTGATCCGGTGACCGGTACGCTGTTCCGGTTCAATTTCAATGTATTCCGGGTTGTTCATCTGCTCAAATGCGAGCTCACGGACGCGGTAGGAAAGTGTCGCGGAGAACAGCAGGTTCATACGCTCGGCACATGGCGGCATATGGCGGAACAGCCAGCGGATATCTTTGATAAAGCCGAGATCGTACATACGGTCAGCTTCATCGAGAACGACAACCTGAATGGCGCTCAGGTCGAGACGGCCCTGTTTGGCGAAGTCGATTAAGCGCCCGGTGGTGCCGATAATCACATCGACGCCTTCATCCAGCACTTTGATTTGTTTGTCGTAGCCGTCACCGCCGTAAGCCAGGCCGGTTTTCAGCCCGGTAAGCTGAGACAGTGGTTCGGCGTCGGAATGGATCTGAACCGCGAGTTCGCGGGTCGGGGCCATAATCAGCGCACGCGGCTGATTGATTTTGCGGCCTTCCGGTGCCGGATGGGTAAGTAAATGATGAAACGTTGACGTCAGAAATGCCAGCGTCTTCCCTGTTCCTGTTTGTGCCTGTCCTGCAACATCCCGGCCGTTGATCGTCAGGGGAAGTGTCAGCGCCTGAATAGGCGTGCAGTTATAAAAGCCCTTAGAATCAAGCGCTTCTACCACTTTAGTATGCAAGGCGAAGTCAGAAAACTTCTTGTCTGTTAAATGTGTTTTGCTCATATTTAGGTAGAATATCAGTTTAATGTTGCGTTACGGAAGTCTATTCGCTGAAATAGGTAAATCCTATCATTAAATAATGGTAGACTAACCGGGTATCGTACAAATTTTGGAGTGGAACAATGAGCGATAAAATTATTCACCTGACTGATTCCGTTTTCGAACAAAGCGTATTAAAAGCAAACGGCCCTGTGCTCGTTGATTTTTGGGCAGCCTGGTGTGGCCCGTGTAAAATGATTGCCCCTATTCTAGACGAAATCGCCGACGAATATGCAGGGAAAATCACTATCGCAAAACTGAACATCGATGATAACCCGCAGACAGCGCCGCAATACGGCATCCGCGGTATCCCGACATTACTGCTGTTCAAAGACGGCGTGGTGAAGGCAACGCAGGTTGGTGCGGTATCCAAAACCCAGCTGAAAACCTTTATCGATAACAATATCTGATAGCCGGTTTCAGCATATGTCGTTAAGATGTCCTGCGGGAACGTGAATTAATCCTTGTTCACCCGCTGGACGTCTTCTCTGAAGCATGATAAGTTAGCGCCAGCTGATCAGGTATCGCTGAAGCTCCTCAGACAGCATAGCATACTGACAACTCTGTAGTGTCTGAAAGTCTGTTATCTCCGGATACATCAAGGTATCCGATATCCCGGTCCCGGTGTCCGGTTATCCCTCGGAGATAAATCTAATTTGCGGGAATGTCACCCAATTTGTTCTCCCAAATAGGATGTGCATCACATCTTGCCCTGTGCCGGGTGTTCACAGTCAGCCTTGCAGACGATTACCTGGAAATGCAAAAATATTCGTATTAACAGTGAAAATCGGTTTTGTAAAAAATTAACCTGGTAACGATAACGTTACCGTATTATTCACGTTCATAATTCGAGATACACCCCGAGTCAAAGAACCCACCATTATGAATCTTACCGAATTAAAGAATACGCCGGTATCAGAGCTGATTACTCTTGGCGAAAATATGGGGCTGGAAAACCTGGCCCGCATGAGAAAACAGGACATCATCTTCTCTATCCTCAAGCAGCACGCGAAGAGCGGCGAGGATATTTTCGGTGACGGTGTGCTGGAAATATTGCAGGACGGCTTTGGTTTCCTCCGCTCTGCTGACAGTTCATACCTCGCAGGTCCTGATGATATCTACGTTTCTCCCAGCCAAATCCGCCGTTTTAACCTCCGTACCGGTGATACCATTTCAGGTAAAATCCGTCCGCCGAAAGAAGGTGAGCGCTATTTTGCCCTGCTGAAAGTTAACGAAGTTAACTTTGACAAACCTGAAAACGCCCGCAGTAAAATCCTGTTTGAAAACTTAACTCCACTGCACGCAAACCGTCGTCTGCGTATGGAGCGCGGTAATGGTTCAACAGAAGATTTAACCGCCCGTGTTCTTGATCTGGCTGCTCCTATCGGCCGTGGTCAGCGTGGTCTGATTGTGGCACCGCCGAAAGCCGGTAAAACCATGCTGCTGCAGAATATCGCGGCCAATATCGCACATAACTACCCTGACTGTGTGCTGATGGTTCTGCTGATTGACGAACGTCCGGAAGAAGTGACCGAGATGCAGCGTCTGGTCAAAGGTGAAGTTATCGCATCCACCTTTGATGAACCAGCTGCGCGTCACGTTCAGGTCGCGGAAATGGTTATCGAGAAAGCTAAACGCCTGGTTGAGCATAAAAAAGATGTCATCATCCTGCTCGACTCCATTACCCGTCTGGCCCGTGCCTATAACACCGTGGTTCCGTCCTCCGGTAAAGTACTGACCGGTGGTGTGGATGCTAACGCCCTGCATCGTCCTAAGCGTTTCTTCGGTGCTGCGCGTAACGTGGAAGAGGGCGGAAGCCTGACTATCATCGCAACGGCGCTGGTTGATACCGGGTCGAAGATGGATGAAGTTATCTACGAAGAGTTTAAAGGTACAGGTAACATGGAATTACACCTGTCCCGTAAGATTGCAGAAAAACGTGTCTTCCCGGCGATTGATTACAACCGTTCCGGTACACGTAAAGAAGAGCTGCTGACCACTCAGGACGAACTGCAGAAAATGTGGATCCTGCGCAAAATTATCCATCCGATGGGTGAGATTGATGCGATGGAGTTCCTGATTAACAAACTCGCGATGACGAAGACCAACGAAGAGTTCTTCGACTTCATGAAACGCTCGTAGCTTTTTGACGACACTTTATAACTAACGCCGCATGCATTGTGGCGTTTTTTTTTACCGATTATGTCAGAAACCCCTGTGCGGCAAGGCATGGTATGTTTCTTGCATATATTATTTTGCCCGGTAATGGCAGGTTCTGCACGGTGATATCGGCCGGCAGGGATAATAAAAATATCAGAAAGGGTTGTTGTGAATCTCACTATGTTAACTGAACTCCTAATCATATTTGTGTTCGCCACAGCGACGGTCTTTGTTGCCCGTAAGGCTGGCGTCGCTGTCGGTTTGGTGGATAAACCCAATTACCGCAAAAAGCATCAGGGACTGGTCCCGCTGGTCGGCGGAATATCGATTTTTATCAGTGTCTGCTTTGCTTTCCTCATCAGTGATGAGTTTATTGCGCATAAATTTATTTATCTCGGGTGCGCCGGTGCACTGGTGCTGGTCGGGGCGCTCGATGACCGGTTTGACCTCAGTGTGAAACTGCGGGCCGGTGTTCAGGCAGTGGTTGCTATCATTATGATGGTGTTTGCCAACCTGAAAATCGACAGCCTGGGGCATGCATTCGGGCCGTGGGAACTGACACTCGGGCCGTTCAGCTATGTGCTGACACTGTTTGCGGTATGGGGCGCGGTGAATGCGTTCAATATGGTGGATGGTATCGACGGGCTGCTCGGCGGGCTTTCCTGTGTCTCTTTCGGCGCATTGGGGATCCTGTTTGCCCTGAGCGGTAACAGTGGCCTGGCATTCTGGTGCTTTACCTTTATCGCTGCCATTCTGCCGTATATCTGCTTTAACCTCGGACTGTTCGGCCGCCGCTTTAAAGTGTTTATGGGGGATGCGGGCAGTACGCTGATCGGGTTCACCATTATCTGGCTGCTGACATCGGCCTCACAGGGCGGAGAGCCGCATGCAATTAATGCAGTGACCGCACTGTGGATTATCGCCATTCCGCTGATGGACATGGTAGCGATTATGTACCGCCGCCTGCGCAAAGGGATGAGCCCGTTTTCACCGGATCGCCAGCATATTCATCATCTGATTATGCGTTCCGGGTTTACGTCCCGTGAATCCTTTGTGGTGATAACCCTTGCTGCGGCAGTATTAGCGGCTATCGGTATTGCCGGACAGGTACTCAGCTTTGTCCCTGAGTGGGTGATGCTGGCACTGTTCTTGCTTGCTTTTATTATGTACGGCTACTGCATAAAACGCGCCTGGAAAGTTGCCCGTTTTATCAAACGTCACAGACGCCGCGTGCGTCGCAAATCGGTCACACACTAAATTTTTAACCACAGAGGCACATGTTGATATGCGTTCAGAAAATACTCCGGACCCGCAACAAACGCAGTATGACCAGGAATTAGATATCCGCGCATTATTTATGTCGTTATGGCGCGGAAAATTATGGATAGCCGGGATGGCGGTTGTGTTTGCGCTGGTTGCATTGGGTGCCAGTTATTTTATGCAGCAGAAGTGGAATTCCACGGCGATCACGGATTATCCGACCGTTAATAATTTAGGCGGATATTATTCCCAGCAGCAATTTATGCGTAATCTGGACACGCATCTGAATGCCGCTCAGGAATCTGCAGGACTGCTGCCGATCCCGAATGAGGCCTACCAGGAATTTATTACCCAGGCGGCATCTTATGATCCCCGCCGTGATTTCTGGTTACAGACGGATTACTACAAGTCCCGCATGGAAAATGATGCCAAAGCAGATGCGGCACTGCTGGACGAAATGATCAATAACATCACGCTGACCCCGCGTGATGACACGAAGAAACTGGTGAATGACACGCTGACGCTGACAGCGGAATCTGCAGCGGACTCCGCGAAACTGCTGAGTCAGTATGTGGATTTTGCCAACGCGCGTGCGGCTCAGAATCTTAATGATGAGCTGAAAGGGGCGTGGGCAACGCGGTCACAGTCACTGAAAGCACTGGTCAAACGCCAGAAGATGGTGGCGGAATCGCTGTATCAGCGTGAAACCGGACAGCTGAAAAATGCTATCGCGGCCGCACAGAAACAGGGTATCAGCCGCAGCCGGACAGATGTGCCTGCCGACGAACTGCCGTCCTCCCAGTTGTTCCTGTTAGGTACGCCGATGTTACAGGCACGTCTGGAGACACTGGAAGCCGCCGGACCGGAGTTTGATAAAGATTACGAGCAGAACATTGCTATGCTGTCGACGCTGAATGTGGGTCCTGCGCTGGAAGATAACTTCCGCGCCTACCGCTATCTGCGGACACCGGATGAGCCGGTAAAACGCGACAGCCCGCGCCGTGCCTTCATGATGATTATGTGGGGCTTTATCGGTGCTCTGACCGGTGCCGGTGTGGCGCTGGTCCGCCGCCGTCCGTAACGGTTGCGGCAGAATAACCGGCCGGGGCGTTGTTCCCGGCCTGTTTTAAGGCGGGTAACCGCCACCGGCCGGAAAGCCGGATATCATATAAAATAAAAGAGACTCTCAGTGAAAGTATTGACTGTATTTGGTACCCGCCCGGAAGCTATCAAAATGGCTCCGCTGGTACATGCGCTGGCAGCGGATCAGGCTTTTGAGGCAAAAGTCTGTGTGACCGCGCAGCATCGTGAAATGCTGGATCAGGTATTACACCTTTTTGAGATCACACCGGATTATGATCTCAATATTATGCGCCCGGGACAGGATTTAACTGATATTACCTGTCGTATTCTTGAGGGTTTGAAGCCGGTTCTGGCCGACTTTAAACCGGATGTCGTTCTGGTTCACGGCGATACCGCAACCACCATGGCAACGAGCCTGGCGGCGTTCTACCAGCGTATCCCTGTCGGTCATGTGGAAGCCGGTCTGCGCACCGGAAACCTGTACTCACCGTGGCCGGAATAATCCAACCGCAAAATTGCCGGACACCTGGCGATGTACCATTTTGCGCCGACACAAAATTCACGCGAAAACCTGCTGCGTGAAGGTATCCGCGACAATCATATTTTCGTCACCGGCAATACGGTGATTGATGCGCTGCTCGCAGTCCGTGACCGCATCATGCAGGACAAAGCCCTGCTGGCGCAGCTGGATGCACAGTATCCGTTTATCGACAGCAGCAAAAAAATGATTCTGGTCACCGGGCACCGTCGTGAGAGTTTCGGCGGCGGGTTTGAGCGGATTTGTCACGCGCTGGCGGAAATTGCCACAACCCATCCGGAAGTTCAGATTGTCTATCCGGTTCACCTCAATCCGAATGTCAGTGAGCCGGTAAAACGGATCCTGCATGATATCAGCAATATTGTGCTGATCAGTCCGCAGGATTACCTTCCTTTTGTATACCTTATGAACCATGCTTATATGATCCTGACCGACTCAGGCGGCATTCAGGAAGAAGCACCGTCATTAGGTAAACCGGTTCTGGTGATGCGTGATACTACCGAACGTCCGGAGGCGATTGACGCCGGGACTGTTCGTCTGGTCGGCACTGAAACCGGCACTATCGTTCGTGAAGTAACGCGATTGCTGACCAATCCGGCGGCTTATCATGAGATGAGCCGTTCACATAACCCTTACGGGGACGGAAAAGCGTGCCAGCGTATTCTTGAAGCATTGAAAAACAATCAGGTGACATTATGAGTTTTGAAACTATTTCTGTTGTCGGTCTGGGTTATATCGGTTTACCAACAGCGGCAGCTTTTGCCTCCCGTCAGAAGAAAGTGGTTGGTGTGGATGTGAACCAGCATGCGGTTGATACCATTAACCGTGGTGAAATTCATATTGTGGAGCCGGACCTGGGCGCGGTTGTGAAAACAGCTGTGGAAGGCGGTTTCCTGAAAGCCTTCACCAAACCTCAGCCTGCTGATGCGTTCCTGATTGCCGTACCGACACCGTTTAAAGGTGATCACGAGCCGGATCTGGCTTTTGTGCAGTCTGCGGCGGAATCTATTGCCCCGGTACTGAAAAAAGGTGACCTGATTATTCTCGAATCCACCTCGCCGGTCGGTGCGACTGAGCAGATGGCAGAGTGGCTGGCAGCGGCACGTCCTGATCTGACTTTCCCGCAGCAGGCGGGTGAAGAATCGGATATCGATATCGCCTACTGCCCTGAGCGTGTGCTGCCGGGCCAGGTGATGGTCGAACTGATTAAAAACGACCGTGTGGTCGGCGGGATGACACCAAAATCCTCAAAACGCGCCAGTGAACTCTATTACATCTTCCTGGAAGGTGAGTGTGTCATTACTAACGCGCGCACGGCTGAGATGTGCAAACTGACCGAAAACAGCTTCCGCGATGTGAACATTGCGTTTGCGAATGAATTATCACTGATTTGTGCTGACCAGGGCATTAATGTCTGGGAACTGATCAGCCTGGCAAACCGCCATCCGCGTGTGAATATCCTGCAGCCGGGTCCGGGTGTCGGCGGCCACTGTATCGCGGTTGACCCGTGGTTTATCGTGGCGCAGAACCCGAAACAGGCCCGTCTGATCCACACTGCGCGTCTGGTTAACGACGGCAAACCACTGTGGGTTATCGATCAGGTAAAACAAGCGGTTGCTGATTGCCTGACTGAAACCGGCAAACGAGCCAATGAAGTGACGATTGCCTGCTTTGGCCTGGCATTCAAACCAAATATCGACGATCTGCGTGAAAGCCCTGCAGTTCAGGTCACCAAAATGGTGGCAGAGTGGCATGCAGGGAAAACTCTGGCGGTTGAGCCGAACGTTCATGAACTGCCGGGCAAACTGAAAGGTCTGACAGAGCTGGTTTCCATCGAAAAAGCGATTACTGACGCGGATATTATTCTGCTGCTGGTCGATCACACGCCGTTCAAAGGCATCCCGGGCAGCCAGATCCCGCAGAAATGGATTATCGACACCAAAGGAGTATGGCGTTGAAACGTATTTTAGTGACAGGCGGAGCCGGTTTTATCGGCTCTGCGGTTGTTCGTCATATTATCCGTGATACTGCTGACAGTGTGGTGGTGGTGGATAAACTGACCTACGCCGGTAACCTTGAATCACTGGCACCGGTGGCGGCTGACCCGCGCTATGCCTTTGAACAGGTGGATATCTGTGACCGCGCGGCGCTTGACCGCGTGTTCGCACAGTATCAGCCGGATGCGGTGATGCATCTGGCGGCGGAAAGTCATGTAGATCGCTCTATCGACGGCCCGGCGGCGTTTATCGAAACCAACATTGTGGGCACTTACACACTGCTGGAAGCTGCGCGCCATTACTGGACTGTACTGGATGCGGAGAAAAAATCCGCATTCCGTTTCCACCATATTTCCACCGACGAAGTTTACGGTGACCTGGAAGGGCCTGACGGCTTTTTCACCGAAACCACACCGTATGCACCGAGCAGCCCGTACTCTGCCTCCAAAGCCTCCAGTGACCATCTGGTGCGCGCCTGGCAGCGGACTTACGGCTTCCCGTCCGTGATCACCAACTGCTCAAATAACTACGGGCCGTACCATTTCCCGGAAAAACTGATCCCGCTGGTGATTCTCAATGCGATTTCCGGCAAACCGCTGCCGGTTTACGGCAAAGGTGAGCAGATCCGCGACTGGCTGTTTGTCGATGACCATGCCCGCGCCCTGTATACCGTGGTGACACAGGCAAATATCGGTGAAACCTACAATATCGGCGGCCATAACGAGCGCAAAAATATTCAGGTGGTGGAAACTATCTGTGAGCTGCTCGAAGAGCTGCATCCGCAGAAACCGGCCGGTGTCGCGCAATACCGCGACCTTATCACCTATGTGACAGACCGCCCGGGCCATGATCTGCGTTATGCGATTGATGCGGACAAAATTGAGCGCGACCTGGGCTGGTGCCCGCAGGAAACGTTTGAGTCCGGTATCCGCAAAACCGTGGAATGGTATCTGAATAATGAAACCTGGTGGCGCCGGGTGCAGGACGGCTCGTATGCCGGACAGCGTCTGGGACTGGGACAGGATAAGTAAGAGGCTGGTATGAAAGGAATTATTCTGGCGGGCGGCTCCGGAACCCGGTTGCACCCGATCACCCGCGGGGTGTCAAAACAGCTGCTGCCGATTTACGACAAGCCGATGATCTACTATCCGCTGTCCGTGCTGATGCTGGCCGGGATCCGCGAAGTCCTGATCATCTCAACACCGGAAGATCTGCCGTCATTCCGCCGTCTGCTGGGGAATGGTGATCAGTTCGGCATCTCTCTGAGCTATGCGGAACAGCCGTCGCCGGACGGCCTGGCACAGGCCTTTATCATCGGTGAGGAATTTATCGGTGATGACAGCTGCAGCCTGGTGCTGGGCGATAATATTTTCTTCGGCCATGCATTCAGCCCGAAACTGAAAAGTGTCGCAGCCCGGACGCAGGGCGCGACTGTTTTCGGCTACCAGGTGATGGACCCGGAACGTTTCGGGGTGGTGGAATTTGATGATGAATTCCGCGCGCTGTCGATTGAGGAAAAACCGGTTCATCCGAAATCCAACTGGGCGGTTACCGGATTGTATTTCTATGATAATCAGGTGGTTGATATCGCGAAGCAGGTGAAACCGTCTGAGCGCGGCGAACTGGAAATCACCAGTATCAACCAGATGTATCTGGAGCGCGGCGAACTGAATGTTGAGCTGCTCGGCCGTGGTTTTGCCTGGCTGGACACCGGTACTCACGACAGTCTGATTGAAGCCAGCACCTTTGTACAGACGGTTGAAAAACGTCAGGGCTTTAAAATTGCCTGTCTGGAAGAGATTGCCTGGCGCAACGGCTGGCTGAATGACGAACAGGTGGCAGAATCCGCCCGTCAGCTGGCGAAGACCGGTTATGGTCAGTATCTGAAGAATTTACTCCATGTCCGTCCGCGCCAGTATTGAGCATCTCGCCTGGGAAAGTGACTTTTTTGCCCTGAAAACGGCAAAACTGGCATTTTCCCCGGACGCAGCACCACTGTCTGCGGCAGATTTCGCGCCGTATGAGCTGGTGCAGGCCAAAATCAGTGCCGGGGATAACGCGGCACTGGACGGTTTATCGGCACTCGGCTTTTCCCTCGCAGAAAGTGAGGTGGATTTTGCATTGTCACTCAGGAGTGGCACAGAAAATGCAATGTCTGACAGTACACTCTGTTATGCGGATGAAACGGATATCCCGGTGATAAAACAGGCGGCGGCACAGGTTTTCAGCCAGAGCCGTTTCCGTGCGCCGTGGTACCAGCCGGATGACAGTGCCCGCTTTTATGCGGTGTGGGCGGAAAAAGCGGTACGCGGGACATTCGATAAAGATTGTCTGCTCATCCGCAATAAAAACAATGAGATTGCCGGGTTTGTCACTCTCCGTCAGACAGATGAACACAGCGCCCGTATCGGGCTGCTGGCGGTACTGCCGGGCAATCAGGGTCAGGGTATCGGCCTGAAATTAATGTCGGCGGCGCAACAGTGGTGTGCAGAACATCACTGCCGGGTATTACGGGTGGCTACACAGCTCAGTAATATTGCGGCAATGCGCCTTTATACAAAAAGCGGTGGTGCGGTTGACAGCACTGCCTACTGGTTATACCGAGGATGCAATGATTCCATTTAATAAACCACCTGTAGTCGGCACTGAAGTTGAATATATGCAGCAGGCCATGAAAAGCGGCAAGCTGTGCGGTGACGGTTCGTTCACCAAAAAATGCGAAGAGTGGATGGAAAAACGGTTCGGCAGCGCCAAAGTTCTGCTGACCCCGTCCTGTACAGCCTCACTGGAAATGGCGGCAATTCTGCTGGATATCCAGCCGGGTGATGAAGTTATCATGCCGAGCTATACCTTCGTCTCCACCTCCAACGCCTTTGTGTTGCGTGGTGCAAAAGTGGTATTTGTTGATATCCGTCCGGACACCATGAACATCGATGAAACCAAGATCGAAGCGGCTATCACGGATAAAACCAAAGCGATTGTACCGGTGCATTATGCAGGCGTGGCCTGTGAAATGGACATCATCATGGCGCTGGCGAAGAAATATAACCTCTTTGTGGTGGAAGATGCCGCGCAGGGCGTGATGTCAACCTACAAAGGCCGCGCGCTGGGCTCTATCGGCCATATCGGTTGCTACAGCTTCCACGAAACCAAAAACTACTCCTCCGGCGGAGAGGGTGGTGCCACTCTGATTAACGATCCGGCGATGATTGGCCGTGCGGAAATCATCCGTGAGAAAGGCACCAACCGCAGCGAATTCTTCCGCGGACAGGTGGATAAATACACCTGGCGTGATATCGGCTCCAGCTATCTGATGTCTGACTTACAGGCCGCATACCTGTGGGCACAACTGGAAGAAGCGGAAAAAATCAACGAGCGCCGTCTGGCATTCTGGCAGATTTACTATGATGCCCTGACCCCGCTGGCACAGGATGGCCTGCTGACACTGCCGGTTGTTCCGGAAAATCTGGAGCAGAACGCGCACATGTTCTACATCAAACTGAAAGATGTGGCAGAGCGCACCGCATTCAGCGAGTACATGAAAGCCAATGACGTGCTGACCGTATTCCACTATGTGCCGCTGCACAGCTGCCCGGCGGGTATGGAGTTCGGCCGTTTCCACGGTGAGGATATCTTTACCACCCGTGAAAGCGAGCGTCTGGTGCGTCTGCCGATGTTCTACAACATGACAGAAGAAGAGCAGCAGCGCGTGATCCACCTGATTAAGGGCTTCTTCGCGTAGTATGTCCCTCGCTAAAGCCTCTGTCTGGACCGCCGGCTCCACCCTGATCAAAATCGGGGCGGGGCTGCTGGTCATTAAATTAATGGCTCTGACATTCGGCCCGGCCGGTATCGGCCAGGCACTGAACTTCCGCCAGCTGATTACGGTGCTGGGGGTATTGTCAGGTGCCGGTATTTTTAACGGCGTGACCAAATATATCGCCGAGCACCGTGATGATGCGGAAAAACGCCGGGCGGTATTAGGTACGTCCTCAACTCTGATTCTGGTGTTTTCGACACTGCTGGCGATTGTGTTTCTGCTGTTCAGCAGACCAATCAGCATGGCGCTGTTTGACGGCAATGATGCCTATCAGGATGTTGTTGCGGCGGTGGCCTTTATCCAGATGGGTATTGCTTACGCCAACTATTTTCTCGCGATTATCAAAGGATACCGGGATGCGGCCGGCAATGCGCTGGCGCTGATCGCGGGCAGTCTGATCGGTGTCACGGCGTATTATCTCTGCCAGCGCTGGTGGGGCTATGACGGTGCACTGGCCGGGCTGGCACTGGTGCCGGCGCTGATTATTATTCCGGCTTTTGCCATGCTGCTGCGCCGCCGCCATTTCCCGCTTTCTGAGCTGAAACCGGCCTGGGATCGGGCGATTGCATCCCATCTGGGGAAATTCACCCTGATGGCGCTGATGACGGCGGTCACACTGCCGGTGGCGTATATCATGATGCGGAACCTGCTGGCCTCCCGCTACAGCTGGGATGAGGTGGGGATATGGGGTGGCGTGACCAGTATTTCGGATGCATATCTCCAGTTTATTACCGCGTCGTTTTCTGTCTATCTGCTGCCGACGTTATCGCGGTTACAGGCAAAGAGTGATATCCGCCGTGAGATCATCAAATCACTGAAATTTGTGTTACCGGCAGTGGCTGCGGCCAGTTTTATGGTCTGGCTGCTGCGTGATTTTGCTATCTGGCTGCTGTTCACGGATAAATTTACCGGCATGCGTGACCTGTTTGCCTGGCAACTGGTTGGTGATGTCCTGAAAGTGGGCGCTTACGTTTTCGGTTATCTGGTGATTGCCAAGGCCGCACTGCGGTTTTATATCCTCACGGAAGTGACCCAGTTTGCTTTACTGACGCTGTCCGCGTACTGGCTGATTCCGGCACACGGTGCCGTCGGCGCGGCACAGGCCTATATGCTGACATATATTATCTACTTCCTTTTGTGTTGTAGCGTATTTCTGATCTATTGCAGGCGAGCATGACAACTTTAATTCACGTTTTAGGATCTGATATCCCGCATCATAACCAGACCGTGCTGCGCTTCTTCAATGATGTGCTGGCACCGCAGCTGCCGCGTGAGGAAATGCCTGAATTTATGGTTGTTTCCACTGCCGGGCAGCTTCTGGCGCAATATCCCAACCTGGAACTGGATGTCTGGCCGGATAAAAAAAGCCTGGCGAATGCCGTCACAGCGAAAGCAAAACGTGACCGGCAGTGCCGCTTTTTCTTCCATGGTCAGTTTAATGCCCTGATCTGGCTGGCATTATTATCAGGAAAAATTAAACGTCATCAGTTTTACTGGCATATCTGGGGCGCGGATTTGTATGAGGATTCCCGTCAGCTGAAATTCAGACTGTTTTATCATCTGCGCCGGCTGGCGCAGAAGCGGGTCGGTCATGTATTCGGCACGCGCGGCGATTTAAACTATTTTGCTCAGTTTTGCCCGAAGATCCCGGCTGACCTGCTCTATTTCCCGACGCGGATGGATCCCTCTCTGACGGTTTTAACGCCGCCTGAGCCGCGTGGTGACGATAATATGATGATCCTGCTGGGTAACTCGGGTGACCGTTCAAACCGCCATAAAGAGGCGCTGACGCGCATTCATGAGCAATTCGGGGAGAAGGTGAAAATCATTATCCCGATGGGCTATCCGGAAAACAACGGGGACTATATTGCGGAAGTGGATGCTTTCGCGCAGCAGCTGTTCCCTCAGCAGCAGGCGGAGATCCTGAAAGACAAGATGGATTTTGATATCTATCTGAATCTGCTGAAACAATGTGACCTCGGCTACTTTATTTTTAACCGCCAGCAGGGGATCGGCACACTGTGTCTGCTGATCCAGTTCGGTATTCCGTTTGTGATAAGCCGTCAGAACCCGTTCTGGCAGGATATGACCGAGCAGCAGGTGCCGGTTCTGTTTTACGGTGATGACGTGACGCCGGACGTGGTGGCACAGGCGAGGGAACAGCTGTTCGCCCTCGACCGTGAAAAAATTGCCTTCTTCAGCCCGAACTTTGTGCAGGGCTGGGAGCAGGCACTGGCCGCTGCGCAGGAGACACAGGCATGAGTCAGTTTGATTTCATCGGGCTGTTTGCCGTCTGGTTTATCTCGCTGGCCTTTATTCTGCTGCTGACCTACCGTGAATTCCGCCGGGTCCGCTTCAGTTTTAATATCTTTTTCTCCATGCTCTATCTGCTGACCTTCTTTTTCGGCTTCCCGTTTACCTTTGCGCTGGTGTTCCAGTTTGATGTGCAGGTGGTGCCGCCGTCCGCGCTGTTGCAGGCGCTGCTGGCGTCAGTCAGTTTCTATGCTATTTATTATGTGGCGTATAAAACCCGGCTGCGCAGACCTGACGCGGTTTACAGCGGTACGCCGCTGTTTTCCATGAACAAAACAGAAACCCGGCTCACCTGGCTGCTGCTGGCGGCGATTGCCGTCGCGACTGCCGGTATTTTCTTTATGGAAAACGGGCTGCTGCTGTTTAAACTGAAAACCTACAGTCAGATTTTCTCGAGCCAGGTCACCGGCGTGGCGTTAAAGCGCTTTTTCTACTTCTTTATCCCGGCGATGCTGGTGGTGTTCTTCCTGAAACCCACATTCCAGCGCTGGATTTTCTTCCTGATCACCACGGTGGCGTTCGGGATTATGACCTATGTGATTGTCGGCGGTACCCGCGCCAACATCATTATCGCGTTTGCGCTGTTCCTGTTTATCGGCATTGTGCGCGGCTGGATTTCGCTGTGGATGCTGGTCAGTGCCGGGGTCTTCGGCGTGGTGGGCATGTTCTGGCTGGCTCTTAAACGCTACAGCCTGGATGTCAGCGGGGCGGAAGCGTTTTATACGTTCCTCTATCTGACCCGCGATACCTTCTCGCCGTGGGAAAACCTCGGCCTGCTGCTGAATAACTACGACAAAATTGAGTTCCAGGGGCTGGCGCCGATTATCCGTGACTTCTATGTCTTTATCCCGTCCTGGCTGTGGCCGGACCGGCCGGATACCGTACTGAATGCGGCAAACTATTTTACCTGGGAAGTGCTGAACAACCATTCCGGGCTGGCGATTTCACCGACCCTGATCGGCTCGCTGGTGGTGATGGGCGGCTTCTGGTTTATTCCGCTCGGTGCAGTGGTGGTCGGGTTGATAATCAAATGGTTCGACTGGCTGTATGAGCTGGGCAAACGGGAGACAAACCGTTACAAAGCGGCCATTCTGCATGCATTTTGTTTCGGCGCGATATTTAACATGATTGTGCTGGCCCGCGAAGGAATGGACTCATTCGTTTCCCGCGTGGTGTTTTTCTGTCTTATTTTCGGCTTTTGTCTGGTGGTGGCGAAATTACTGTACTGGCTGTTCGAAACGGCCGGACTTATCCGCCATTATGTGATTTCAAAGGGCAAACGCACCCGTCTTTCATCGTAAGGAATTAGCATGGAACCGTTATCTTCTGATGCCGGCAGCGCGGAAACTATCCCGCAGTATTCTATCCGTAACCACCCGATTCAGGGTTTCCGGAATCAGGCGCATTTTCTGGATTATCTGTTTAAGGACGGACAGATCAGAACCGGTACGCTGGTAGCCATTAATGCCGAAAAAGTTATGACCGCCGAACAGGATGAGGCGCTGCACACACTGCTGAGCAACGCGGAATATCTGTATGCGGACGGGATCAGCATTGTCCGTGCTATCCGCCGCAAATACCCGCAGGCGGATGTCTCGCGGATTGCCGGGGCGGATTTGTGGGAAGGGCTGATGGAACGCGCCGGGCAGGAAAACACGCCGGTGTTTCTGGTCGGCGGCAAGCCGGAAGTGCTGGCGGAAACCGAAGCCAAACTGAAAGCACAGTGGAATGTCAATCTGGCGGGCACGCAGGACGGTTATTTCACCGCAGAACAGCGCGATGCCCTGTTTGAGCGCATCCGCGACAGCGGCGCAAAAATTGTGACAGTGGCAATGGGCTCACCGAAACAGGAAATCTTTATGCGCGACTGCCGTAAAATCCACCCGGATGCCCTGTATATGGGCGTGGGCGGTACTTACGACGTCTTTACCGGTCATGTGAAGCGTGCGCCGAAGGTGTGGCAGAACATGGGACTGGAGTGGCTCTACCGCCTGTTATCACAACCGACCCGCTTCCGCCGTCAGTTAAAACTGCTGAAATTTCTGGGTTATTACTACGGTAATAAATTATAACTGCCCCTGTCCGGGCGGCTTTTTGCGGGAAAATGCTCTCTTTATCAGCAAAGCGGGCAAAGACTGAGCAAACAATACATTTGTGAAAAAAAGCACTGGACAGACGGATGAGAAATCCGTACTATCCTCTCCCGCAACGGCGCAAAGCGCCCGTAGCTCAGCTGGATAGAGCGCTGCCCTCCGGAGGCAGAGGTCTCAGGTTCGAATCCTGTCGGGCGCGCCATTATGCGTGTAAGAGTTACGGTATAGTATTTCGTTGTTGTAAGTAGTAAAATGTTGCGATGTTATGGTGGCTATAGCTCAGTTGGTAGAGCCCTGGATTGTGATTCCAGTCGTCGTGGGTTCGAGTCCCATTAGCCACCCCATTTAATAACATGTAACATGACTGTAGTGATGAACCTGCGAGGGTGGCGGAATTGGTAGACGCGCTAGCTTCAGGTGTTAGTGTTCTTACGGACGTGGGGGTTCAAGTCCCCCCCTTCGCACCATCATCATGAAAAGTCAGCCTTTCGGCGAGTAGCGCAGCTTGGTAGCGCAACTGGTTTGGGACCAGTGGGTCGTAGGTTCGAATCCTATCTCGCCGACCATATTCAGAGAAAACCCCGCTTACAGCGGGGTTTTTTCGTTTCTGCGGTTTCTGTTTTTTCCTGTCCTGCTTTTCTTCCGGCTGTCGTTCCGCAGCTGATTTTTGTTTCTTTTGTGCTGATGCTAATGTGGTGTTCAGGCAGACAAAAGCACACGCGTTTTCCGTAAAACCGCCGCTATTGGTGGTATCTGACAATTTCGATATAAATCATTATGTTATGATTATTGTATAGATCCGGCGACAACGGGCATAATGCATGTCGCCAAAATGAGACATTTAATATATTGATATATAACGATTTAAATAATGCTGTCAGAAAACGTCGCAAAACAGAGACACTGCGGACAGATTTGCATCAGTGATTGATAAGCAGAAGGCAGGATAAAAAAAATAAACCCACGGGAACCGTGGGAGATCGAGAAGGCGTAAAAGTTGGCACGTCTTGTGCATTACATCAGGGTGTAGATGCTCATCTCATTTCTTATGTTTGCGTAAGCTTCATAAACCCGGAGATGACGCAGAGCTAAATTCGGTGCCTATTGTCCGGGTTATCGATGTAAAAGATCCCGAAATCTTTACATCACCAACAGGACGTAACGTTGAGTGAGGCACCATCCGTCTGTAGACCTGATTGTATTTTATACACCTATCGTTTCGCGATAGGTGTTTTTTTATGTCTCATTCTTGCCATCAATAATGTATTCCGTCAATCCCTTTTAATGATGTTCCGGCATAAAAAAAGCCAATCCGGCAGGATTGGCTCTGTGTGATAAAAAAGAATCCGCCTGTGCTTATTCGCGGGGCGTTTTTTCATCCGGTAACGTCAGGGTATTGAGCAGGGCATTACGGCGGATCATGGCAGATTCCTCATACTTTTTCTGCTTATCCAGCACATCGGCCAGCCAGGCGGCATCATGCGTGTCCTGACGGGCGCTCAGGGCAGATTTAAAGTATTTCTCCGCATCTTCCCAGCGTGTTTCCTGCATGGCTAACTGCCCGAGGGTACTGTTGAGCAGCGGCTGATCCGCATCTTCCTTCTGCATCTGGTTCAGCACCTTGCGGATGGCTTTCGGATTGTCTGTCCGGATCTGCGGCAGCAGCATCAGCAGGCGCTGATCTTTCTGACGCTTCAGTCCGTCGAGCACCCCCGCTTCTGCATCCGCCATATCATCACCGGCGATAAAGTGCTGCACGGCCGCCACGGCCATCTCCGGATTGTGGCGCAGATGGCGGCTGAGATTTTTCCACCAGTGACGCAGGGCATCGCTGCCGTCCTGATCCGCAACCTGCTGCATCATACCGAGCCAGGCACGGATTTCAGTCTGTTCGACCTGCTCATCCGTAAATTCGCCGGATTTTTTCATCTGCGGCAGAATGGCGATCAGGGATTTCCAGGCACCGGAGCGCGCATACACCTGTTCCGCCAGGCGAAGTACTTCCGGATGGCGCGGTGCGACTTCCAGCAGATTGTCGATAGCGGTTCTTGCCGCCGGAATTTCATCGCGGCTCAGCAGAATACGGGCGCGGGTGATATCCACCGGTAGCTGATGGCGCCCGGCCAGCTCGGAAGCCCGCTCCAGATACTGATTGGCGCGGAGATTATCGCTGCGCTGCTGTGCTGCTTCCGCTGCCAGCAGATAGTTGACCAGCGGTTGCTCGGCATTATCTGCACTGCGGCTCAGTAATTTTTCCACCTGACGGAAATCCCCTTCCGCCAGTTTGAGCAGCGCATCGTTGGTCAGCGCACGGGCGCGGTTGCGTTTATGACCGCCAAACCAGCCGAGGGTGCGGGAGCTGCCGCTTTTCAGACGACGCCAGCACCAGCCCAGCAGCATCAGAACCGCCTGAAGTACCAGGAAGATGATGATCAGGCCGGTGACACTGGTTTCAATATCAAAATTATTGGTCTGGATCAGGACATAACCCTGATGTCCGGCCATCAGCGGGCCGACAATAATCCCGGCAATCAGGATAAGAAACAGAATAAAGACTTTAAACATCTGTTATCCCTCCTGTTGCGGTGCCGCTTCCGGCTGTGCCGGTGCAGCAGCAGGTGTTTCCTGCGGTGCCTCAGCCGGTGCCGGCGGCGGGGTTTCATCGTTGAGCAGGCGGCGGATGCGGGTCTGTACCAGTTTATCCAGCAGCGGCTGGCTGGTCAGGCTGTCCGGCGCACTCATTGAGATCGGCTGGGCGGCCAGCGCATCCACTTCGGCCAGGAAGGCGGCGTTGGTCGGATCGCTGTCAGAGAAATAGGCACGGACCCAGGTGGAGACCGCATCCAGTGACTGTTTGTAGCTCTCTTCCTGGTGACGCGGCACCGCCTGAGCGGCGATCAGCAACTGGGCGCGGATATTCTCACGGACATAAATGTCCTGATTCGGTGCCAGCAGCGGAGCAGAGGTGTTGTCACGGCGGCGGATGGTGATGAAATCACTCATAAACCCTTTCCAGCTTTTGGTCAGGTTAGTGCGCCAGTCCGCGACGGAGGAGGTCAGCCCTTCACTGTCACTGCTGTCCATCGGCGCGCCGTCACGGCTGCCGTCATCCAGACGCAGATTATCCACCTGACCGGCAAGCTGGTTCAGGCGCAGGATCGTGCCATCAAAATCGATCTGACTGACGGCGGAGAGTGCCGTAATGTCATTACGCAGTGCGGTGCGCACATCCAGCAGACCCGGATCGTTCATTTCGGCGAGACTGGCATCGGCATTTTTCAGCAGTACCATCGCGGTGACCACATCCTGGTCATTCCACAGTTTGCGCTCTGCCATTTTGACCAGGAAATCCGCCTGGGCCAGCAGCCAGCTTTTCACATCGGTACTGGACAGCGCGGTGACACGGCTGCGCAGTAAATCCAGCTCGTGTTTCAGAGCCTCTTCCTGCTGCTGATGCTGTGTGCTGAGCGCAGACTGCTGCGCGATAAATTCCTGCATCTGTTTTTGTGTCTGCTGTTGTTCCTGCTGCAGCTGCGCCATCTGAGATTTCAGTTGTGCATTTTCCGCTTCCAGGTTTTTCGACAGGGTCTGAGTACCGGCCTGTGAGGCATACCAGACACCGCCGCCGATCAGCAGGATAACGGCCAGAGCGATAGCACCGCGCAGAAAGCCGGAGGGCTGTTCTTCCTCAGCGGCAGGCGGGGTTTTCCGTGGCTGCGGCGCTTCCGGTGCCGGTTTCGGCGCGGTATCAGCCGGTTTGCTGTCAGCCGCCGGTGTTTCCGCCGGTTTTTTATCAGACGCCGCTTTGTCAGTGACGTTTTTTGCGGTCGCTTTTTTCCCGGCAGTTGTGTCTTTTTTCTCTGCCTGCGGATCAGTACTGATTACGGCATCCTGTGTCTCAGGTACATCAGCCGATCCGGGTTTTTTTTCGTGTTCCGTCATTCGTGGCGTCCCATGTCTGTTCATTGAAGAGCCTGAAGTAAGGCTTCATTATCTGCACCGGCGGCGACATCAATATTCTGCCAGCCCAGTGATTGTGCGATAGCTGCCAGTCTGTCACTGACAACAATAATCCGGCATTGCAGCAGCCAGCCGAGGTGCGCGGCCGGTATCAGCTGCCGCAGCAGGTGCAGCATTTCGCCGCTGGTCACGACCAGCGTCTGAACCTGTTGCTGCTGCCACAACAGGGCGCATTCCCCGCCGTCGTAATTTACGGGTTCGCGGCGGTAACATTCACAGTAATCCACCACTGCGCCCCGTTCGCGCAATGTCTGTGCCAGATGCTCTCTGCCGCCGTTACCGCGCAGCAGAAGTGCGCGGCGGCCGGTCATATCCTGTAAGTCCGGCAGGGTCAGCAGATGTTCGCTGGTTTCCCCGCCGGGCATAAAGGCGGCGGGTAATCCGGTCAGTTGTTCAAAGCAGTTAGCGGTTGACTGACCAATCCCATAATAGCAAAGCTTATCAGACCACAGGTAATTCTGTTGAATAAGCTGTTCATTTGCGTGATAAACCGCATTCTTTGACAGCAGAAAAAGGGCATCTCCGGGAGAAAGTGCCTCTGTTTTGGCAATCAGCAGCGGCAGCTCATGTCCCGGGGAAATACGGATGAGCGGGGCAGAAAGGGCATCCTGCCCGCGTGAGCGCAGGGCGCTGACCAGGGCTTCACCGGCCGGTGAGGGACGGGTGACCAGGATGGTCATGCAGGCGTGTGCCCCTGATAGACTTCCGTCAGGATAGCCCGTGCGCCGTTATCCAGCAGTTCCTCTGCGAGAGAAACCCCGGCAGCAGCGGCATCCTGCGGGTCGCACAGGCGTTCACCGCGGACAATTTCACTGCCGTCCGGTGCGCCGACCAGCGCGCGCAGCCAGATTTTATCCCCCTGCCAGATAGCATAACTGCCGATAGGCACCTGACATCCCCCTTCCAGCCGGGTATTCATGGCGCGTTCAGCGCGGACACAGATATCGGTCTGCGCGTGATTCAGGGCGCTGAGTAAAGAGCGGGTGCGTTCATCATCCAGTCGGCACTCAATCCCGACCGCACCCTGACCGACAGCGGGAAGGGACTCTTCCGGCGGCAGCGCACAGCGGATGCGTTCATCCAGTTTCAGGCGCTTCAGCCCGGCAACCGCCAGGATAATCGCGTCATAGTCGCCGTTATCCAGTTTGCCCAGCCGGGTGCCGACATTACCGCGCAGGTCACGGATCACCAGATCAGGGCGGCGTTCGCGCAGCTGGCACTGACGGCGCAGACTGGAGGTGCCGACGATACTGCCGGGCGGCAGGGCATCCACACTGTCATAATGGTTGGAAACAAAGGCATCGCGCGGGTCTTCCCGCTCACAGATAGTGACTAATCCCAGTCCGTCCGGGAAATCGACCGGGACATCCTTCATGGAGTGCACGGCGATATCCGCCCGGTTTTCCAGTAATGCCAGTTCCAGTTCTTTGACGAACAGCCCTTTGCCGCCGACTTTCGCCAGCGGTGTGTCGAGAATAATGTCACCTTTGGTGACCATCGGGACGAGCTCGACGTGCAGCCCGGGGTGGCGCAGTTCCAGTTCCTGTCTGACAAATTCGGCCTGCCACAGTGCAAGCGGGCTTTGACGGGTGGCAATACGCAGAGATTGAGTGGTCATGATAATTATCAGGGATCCTTGTCTTTTTATCCGGTGTTTTTTTATGTGAAACATAGCCGGAAAAATAAGAAAAACTGCCTTTGTTTTATCATTTTGCTGATAATTTTTCCAGTTACGTGACGAGACCTGCCCGGCAGATAACAACGAAAAAAGACGATCAGTGAATAAATAGTCTCAGGCGGGTGGCAGGAGTCTGTCAGTAAATAATTAAAACATATTTTAAATAATAAAAATATTTTGCAATTATAAAATTGTATTAATTAAATCGATTCAATTTAAATAACTATTTCATAGCATTATTAAAATAAATAAAAACGCCCTGAGTGAGTAAGCAGCATTACTTTTTCGGTTAAAAAGTGTACAAAAACAGAAACACACCGGTTTTCCCGAATATTTCCTTAGATTTTTTGTGTGTATCCCGGTGATTTTCAACGAAAATATATATTTTACAATTAGTTATCCGGCTAATAACAACTTTGAGTAATCGTGCCTTTTTTAGTGCGAAGCTTTACCCTTTGGCCCGAAGGTGTTAGATTGATCACGTTTCCGGCAATTTAACTTTGGTTCGATTCTTATCATTTTTCAGTATTACCTTATCAGTCTGTATTCATACACGTATAAAGCCGGGCATCAGGTCGTTTCCAGTTACATGAAATAACATCAGGCGAATCCTTTGTATCTTTATATTGAAACACTCAAGCAGCGTTTGGATGCAATAAATCAGCTCAGATCTGAGCGCGCGACCATCGGGATGAGTCGTGCGTTTAAAGACGTGTACAGTCTGCTGCCGGTACTGCTGCATCATCACCATCCGGATATGCCGGGCTATGTGCCGGGTAATGTGCCGCACGGTGTCTGTTTCTGGGCGTCCGATGATTACCAGTCACACTGGCTGGCGGAGTTTTCCCGTCAGCACGGAGAGTGTCTGCCGTGCAATGCCGGCGGCGAACTGCCGATTACCGGTATCTATTCCATGGGCAGCACCTCGTCTGTCGGCCAGAGCCACTCTTCTGATCTCGATATCTGGGTCTGTCATCAGTCCTGGCTTGATCACGATGAAAAACAGAACCTGCGCCGCAAATGCACACTGATTGAAGAGTGGGCAGCCGCAAAAGGTATCGATGTCACTTTCTTCCTGATCGATGAAAACCGTTTCCGCCACAATGCCAGCGGCAGCCTCAACGGTGAGGACTGCGGCTCGACCCAGCATATTTTACTGCTCGATGAATTTTACCGGACCGCCGTGCGGATGGCCGGTAAGCGTCTGCTGTGGACCATGGTTCCGGCAGAAGAAGAACATCACTATGATGAATATGTTCTCTCCCTTTATGCGCAGGGTGTATTAACCCCGAACGAGTGGCTGGATCTGGGCGGTCTGGGCGAATTGTCCGCGGAAGAGTACTTCGGTGCCAGTCTGTGGCAGCTCTATAAGAGTGTGGATTCCCCGTATAAAGCCGTGATCAAAAGTTTACTGCTGGAAGCTTACTCGTGGGATTACCCGAACGGGCAGCTTCTGGCAACTGAGTTTAAAAAGCATCTGCATGCCGGTGAGATTGTTCACCACGGCCTGGATGCTTACGCGATGATGCTCGACCGCGTCACCCGTTATCTGAAAGCTATCAATGATGAAACCCGCCTTGATCTGATCCGCCGCTGTTTCTACCTGAAAGTGTGTGAGAAGCCACCTGCGGATGTCAGTGAACGTGCATCATGCGGTTGCTGCGGCTGGCGCTGCCAGGTACTGTCTGAGATGGTGAAAGGCTGGGGCTGGTCCCCGGAACGGCTGGCGGTGCTGGATCGCCGTAATGCCTGGAAAATTGAGCAGGTGCGGGATGCGCACAATGAGCTGCTCGACACCATGATGCAGAGCTACCGCAACCTTATCCGCTTTGCGCGCCGCAATAATCTGAGTGTCAGTGCCAGCCCGCAGGATATCGGGGTGCTGACACGGAAACTGTATGCCGCTTTCGAGGCGCTGCCGGGGAAAGTCACCCTGGTCAATCCGCAGATTTCGCCGGACTTGTCAGAAGAGAATCTGACCTTTATTTATGTTCCGCCGGGCCGCGCTAACCGCAGCGGCTGGTATCTGTATAATCAGGCACCGACAATCCATACCATCATCGGCCATCAGCCGCTGGAATATAACCGCTATCTGAATAAGCTGGTCTCCTGGACTTACTTCAACGGCCTGCTGACTGACAGAACCCGCGTCTATATTCATAACGGTGAGTCACACTGCGACGAGCAAAAACTGCACGAACTGGTGCATGATGTATCGCAGAATTTCCCTATCCGCCTGCCTGCCCCGACACCGCGTGCGCTGTACAGCCCGTGTGAAATCCGCCATCTGGCGATTATTGTCAATCTGGAGCAGGATCCGACCGCAGATTTCGCCGAGCAGGTCGTGCATTTTGATATGAGCAAGCTGGATGTGTTCAGCTTCGGTCAGGAGCAGAAATGCCTGGTCGGCAGTATTGATCTGCTGTACCGCAACTCCTGGAATGAAGTGCGCACACTGCATTTCAGCGGTGAACAGTCGGTGCTGGAAGCCCTGAAAACCATTCTCGGCAAGATGCACCAGGATGCCGCACCGCCGTCCGGCGTGGAAGTATTCTGCTACAGCCGCCATCTGCGCGGGCTGATCAGCACCCGCATCCGCCAGCTGGTTTCCGAATGTATTGAACTGCGCCTGACCACCAACCGTCAGGATCCGGGCCGCTTTAAGGCACTGCGTCTGGCCGGTCAGACCTGGGGGCTGTTCTTTGAGCGCCTTAACGTCTCGGTGCAGAAACTGGAAAATGCTGTGGAATTCTACGGTGCGATTTCCAACAACAAACTGCGCGGGTTTCCGGTGAAAATCAGCACGGAAACCGGTCATCTGCCGGATGTGGTGGACGGCTATGCCAGTGAGGGGATTATTCAGTTCTTCTTTGAAAACCGTGATGATAACGGCTTCAATATTTATGTGCTGGATGAATCAAACCGGGTGGAAATCTATTCCGGCTGTGAAGGCAGTAAAGAAGACCTGATCCGGGATGTCAGCCGGTTCTATTCTTCTTCCCATGACCGCTTCACTTACGGTTCAAGCTTTATCAATTTCAATCTGCCGCAGTTTTATCAGATCCTGAAAACGGACGGTAAAACACAGGTTACGCCATTCCACAGCACGATGTTCTCTCAGCCTGTTGCGGAAGAGCCGCGTGATACCGCGTATCCGGATTTTCATGCGGATGTCCGGCCGTTACAGTATCAGGCCGCCGGGCAGCGCGGCTGATATGCGACGGCACAGAACCTGTGCCGTCAGTCTGACTCTCAGAAGCTGAACGGTTCGCCGCTCTGCTCGCTGATGGCCTGTGCCAGCATGGCAAACAGCTCGCCGCTGCTGCGGTCACAAATCCATTTATCTGATTTCAGATCAAAATGATAGCCGCCGTTACGTGCCGCCAGCCAGATCTGATGAAATGCTTCCTGCTTGTTGATGATAATTTTTGAGCCGTTTTCAAAGCTCAGGGTCATCACACCGCCGTTGGTTTCGCAGTCAATATCCGCATCACCGTCGTAATCATCTAATTTTGCTTCAATATCCTGCAACAACGCATCGGCTGTCCGGTGAAATTCTGTATCGTTCATCGTCATTTCCTATTTGCTTTTCGACATCTAACTGCGATTATAGAGGGTATTGACCGATGATTAACAGGCATGACTGTAAATGAAGAAAAAAATGATCTGTGCGGTATCCGCCGTGATGCTGCTGACCCTGTCCGGCTGCGGACTGAAAGGCCCGCTTTACTTCCCGCCGGAAGAGCCTGCCGCCGCGAAAAGCGCGCCTGCAGCCAAGCCTGCGGCAGAGCAGTCTGCTGTGCAGACTGACAACGCTGAGACCGGCAAAACGCAAAAATGACCACCGGATAACCCCGGTTACTGAGGCGTAAACAGGATCTGAACATGCAGTTCACCAAAATGCACGGCCTGGGTAATGATTTTATGGTGGTGGACGCCGTCACCCAGAATATCTATTTTTCTCCGGAGCTTATCTGCCGTCTGGCAGACCGGCACACCGGTGTCGGCTTTGATCAGCTGCTGGTGGTGGAAGCGCCCTATGACCCGGAACTGGATTTTCACTACCGCATCTTTAACGCCGACGGCAGTGAAGTGGCGCAGTGCGGCAACGGCGCGCGCTGTTTTGCCCGGTTTGTCCGCCTCAAAGGGCTGACCAACAAACGGGATATCCGTGTCAGCACGCAGTCCGGACGCATGGTGCTCACGATTGCCGATGATGACAATGTCCGCGTGAATATGGGTGTGCCGGAGTTTGAACCGGCGCTGGTACCGTTCCGCGCGGTCAAAGAAGAGAAAACCTATATTATCCGCGCCGCTGAACGCACGGTTCTGTGTGGTGTGGTGTCGATGGGCAATCCGCACTGTGTTATCCAGGTGGAAAGCACGGAAACGGCGGAAGTTGAGGTTATCGGCCCTGTTCTGGAAAGCCACGAGCGTTTCCCGGAGCGGGCAAATATCGGCTTTATGCAGATCCTGTCGCGTGACCATATCCGTCTGCGCGTATACGAGCGCGGTGTCGGTGAAACACAGGCCTGCGGCAGCGGCGCCTGTGCGGCGGTTTCTGTCGGGATCCGCCAGGGCCTGCTGGCTGAAAATGTGCAGGTGGATTTACCCGGCGGTACCCTGTTTATCAGCTGGGAAGGTGAGGGAAAACCCCTGTTTATGACCGGCCCGGCCACGCATGTATATGATGGTGTTATCCATCTTTAATCATCATAAAGAGGATAAATAGCAATGGACAGTCAACAGGATACGGCCGTATTTGCCCCTTCCGGAGAGCCGGATGAGGCGGCGGTGCTGGCGTATCTGAAAGCGCATCCGGATTTTTTCATCCGCAATGCCGCGCAGATCACTGACATGACCATCCCGCACCCGGTAAAAGGTGCGGTCTCTCTGGTGGAGTGGCAGCTCGGACGCCAGCGTGAGCGGATAGGCACGCTGACGGATGATCTGATGCAGCTGATGATACAGGCCCGTGAAAACGAACACCTGTTCTCGCGCCTGCTGAAACTGCTGGCGTCGCTGTCCGCCGCGACTTCTCTTGATGATTTTTCCGAACGCCTGAATCAGTGGGCGAAGGGGCTGAAACTCAGTCATGCCAGAATCCGTCTGTTTACTGACAGCTGGCGGCTGGGTGCGCCGTTCCGTCATCAGGATCTGGCCTTATCCCGCGCACACTTTGAAGCCATCCGTCTCTCCCGCTTCGGGGATCGCAACCATTATCTGGGACAACTGACAGCCCCTGAAATTCAGCTGCTGCTGCCGGACAGTGCATTTGTCGGTTCAGCGTCTGTATCGCTGCTGGGCGGACAGCATGACCTCGGTGTAGTGATATTTGTCAGCCGTGACAAGCAGCACTATCAGAAAGATATGGGTACCGCGATGCTGGAACAGGTAGCCTATTTCCTGCCGCAGCTGCTGCAGCGCTGGGTGGAGCTGGCATGACGGACAGCGCGGCAGATGACCTGCTGGTCACGGCAGAACAGTTTCTGCAGTATCTGCGGGTAGAGCGCCGGTTAAGTCCGGTCACGATTACCAATTACCGCCGCCAGCTCACCGCGCTGGCGGAAATGATGGCCGCCGGTAAACTCCGCTGCTGGGCACAACTGGAACCGGCAACAGTGCGGATGCTGGCCGCAAAAAGCCGCCGTAACGGGTTACAGCCCGCCAGTCTGGCGCTGCGTCTTTCCGCTCTCCGTTCATTTCTTGACTGGCAGGTCAGTAACGGCCTGCTGCCCGCCAATCCGGCCAAGGCTGTCAGTGCCCCGAAACAGGGACGGCACCTGCCGAAAAATATGGATGTGGATGATATTACCCGGCTGATGGATATCAGCAGTAATGATCCGCTGACCGTGCGTGACCGTACCATGCTGGAAGTGATGTACGGCGCGGGGCTGCGTTTATCGGAGCTGGTCGGGCTGAATACCGGGGATTTTGACCTGGCCACCGGTGAAGTGCGGGTGCTGGGGAAGGGCAGCAAAGAGCGCAAAGTGCCGCTCGGCAAAACGGCAGTTGCCTGTCTGGAGCGCTGGCTGCCGCTGCGTGAGCTGTATGACCCGGAAGACCGGGCGGTGTTTATCTCCACCAAAAGCGGTAAGCGGATTTCAGCGCGTAATGTGCAGAAACGGTTTGAATACTGGGGCCTGCACCAGGGGCTGAACAGCCATCTGAACCCGCATAAACTACGCCACTCCTTTGCGACTCATATTCTGGAATCCAGCGGTGACCTGCGTGCCGTGCAGGAATTGCTGGGGCATGCTAATCTGTCCACCACGCAAATCTATACCCATCTGGATTTTCAGCATCTTGCCAATGTGTATGATGTTGCACATCCGCGGGCCAAACGAGGAAAACCGTAATGCGTTTTTACCGCCCCCTTTCACCTGTCCGCGCCATGACGTTCGATCTTGACGACACGCTGTATGATAATCGTCCGGTGATGGATAAAACCGAGGAGGAGGTCATTGCGTTTATCCGTCAGTATGATCCGCGTTTCAGTGAATTACCGGCTGACTATATTAATGTGTTCCGTGACCGGATCCGCCGTCAGCAGCCGGAGATTTTCCATGATGTCAGCCGCTGGCGTCTGCTTTCCTGGCGCACCTTTTTCCTGCATTACGGCTATACCGCCGCCCGTGCTCAGGCCGGGGCGGATGCGGTGATGGCGCATTTTGCGCAGTGGCGCAGCCGTATTGATGTGCCGCAGTCCACGCATGACACGCTGACTGCGCTGGCGGCCAGAATTCCGCTGGTGGCGATCACCAACGGCAATATGGAGCCGGAAAAATGCGGGCTGGCAGATTATTTTACTTTTATTCTCAAAGCCGGTCCCGACGGGCGGGCAAAGCCGTTCTGCGATATGTACCGCACGGCGGCGCAGCGGCTGGCTCTCCCGGCAGAAAATATCCTGCATGTCGGTGATAACCTGAATACCGATGTGGAAGGTGCGCTGTGCAGCGGCATGCAGGCCTGCTGGATCAACCTTGACGGCCGTGATGTTTATCACGACCCGGAAACCCGCCTGCTGCCGCATATTGAAATTACACAGTTGGATTCTTTAACCGGACTGTTATAATTTTATCTGTATAAAAAACCAGTTCTTCCGGATCCGGCTGTCCGGAAGGCGCTTTTTCTTTCGCGGCGCTGCCGCACAAAACACTGATGGAAATTATGGACGTCTCTTATCTGCTTGAAAGCCTTAATGATAAACAGCGCGAAGCGGTGGCGGCTCCCCGCTCAAACATGCTGGTGCTGGCGGGTGCTGGTTCCGGAAAAACCCGGGTGCTGGTGCACCGTATCGCCTGGCTGCTGGCAGTGGAGAATGCCTCTCCGTTTTCGGTGATGTCAGTGACCTTTACCAACAAAGCGGCGGCGGAAATGCGCCATCGTATTGAAGAGCTGGTCGGTACCAGTGAGGGCGGGATGTGGATCGGGACGTTCCACGGCCTGGCACATCGTCTGCTGCGGGCGCATCACCTTGATGCCGGATTACCGCAGGATTTCCAGATCCTCGACAGTGAAGATCAGATCCGCCTGATCCGCCGTCTGATCAAAGCCATGAATCTCGATGAAAAACAGTGGCCGGCCAAACAGGGCTGCTGGTATATCAATGGTAAAAAAGATGAAGGATTGCGGCCTCAGCATGTTGAGAGCTACGGCAACCCGGTGGAAGCCACCTGGCTGCGGATCTACCAGGCCTATCAGGAAGCCTGCGACCGTGCGGGGCTGGTGGATTTTGCCGAGCTGCTGCTGCGCGCACATGAATTGTGGCTCAACAAACCGGCGATTTTACAGCACTACCGCGACCGTTTTACCAATATCCTCGTGGACGAATTCCAGGACACCAACAGCATCCAGTACGCCTGGGTGCGCATGCTGGCGGGTGATACCGGCAAAGTGATGATTGTCGGTGATGATGATCAGTCTATCTACGGCTGGCGCGGGGCGCAGGTGGAAAATATCCAGCGCTTCCTGAAAGACTTCCCGGGTGCGACCACTATCCGCCTCGAGCAAAATTACCGTTCCACCAACAATATCCTGAAAGCGGCGAACGCCCTGATCTCGCACAACAGCGACCGGCTGGGGAAAAACCTCTGGACGGACGGTGAGGACGGCGAGCCTATCTCTCTGTATTGTGCCTTTAATGATCTGGATGAGGCGCGTTATGTGGTCGGACGCATCAAACAGTGGCATGAGAACGGCGGGGCGCTGGCGGACTGCGCGATTCTCTACCGCAGTAACGCCCAGTCCCGTTTACAGGAAGAGGCGCTGTTACAGGCCGCGCTGCCGTACCGTATTTACGGCGGCCAGCGCTTCTTCGAGCGCCAGGAAATCAAAGATGCGCTGGCGTATCTGCGCCTGATTTCAAACCGTCATGACGATGCCGCATTTGAGCGTGTGGTGAACACCCCGACACGCGGGATCGGCGACCGCACCCTGGACGTGGTGCGTCAGACTGCCCGTGAGCGGGAACTGACCCTCTGGGAAAGCTGCGGTGTGCTGCTGGAAGAAAAAGCACTGGCGGGACGCGCTGCCTCCGCGCTGGGGCGCTTCCTCGAGCTGATCAATCTGCTGGCGCAGGAAACTGACGGCCTGCCACTGCATGTGCAGACTGACCGCGTGATCCGCGATTCCGGACTGCGGGCACACTATGAGCAGGAAAAAGGTGAAAAAGCCCAGGCGCGGATCGAAAACTTAGAGGAACTGGTGACCGCAACCAACCAGTTCAGCTATCAGGATGCTGACGAAGGGCTGACGCCGTTACAGGCATTTCTGTCCCATGCCGCGCTGGAATCCGGCGAAGGTCAGGCGGACCGCTATCAGGATGCTGTCCAGCTGATGACACTGCACTCCGCCAAAGGGCTGGAGTTCCCGCAGGTCTTTATCGTCGGGGTGGAAGAGGGCATGTTCCCGGGCATGATGTCGATGGAGGAGAGCGGCCGTCTTGAAGAGGAGCGGCGGCTGGCCTATGTCGGTGTGACCCGTGCCATGCAGAAGCTGACTCTGACCTATGCCGAGACCCGCCGTCTGTACGGCAAAGAGGTGTATCACCGGCCATCCCGTTTTATCGGTGAACTGCCGCCGGAGTGTGTGGAGGAAGTGCGCCTGCGTGCTACCGTATCCCGCCCGGTTAATCATCAGCGGCTCGGCACACCGATCACCGCCAATGACAGCGGTTATACCCTCGGGCAGCGTGTCCGTCATCCGAAATTCGGGGAGGGCACTATCATCAATATGGAAGGTAACGGCGAGCATACCCGCTTACAGATAGCCTTCCAGGGTGAAGGGATCAAATGGCTGGTGGCCTCCTACGCCAAACTGGAAAAACCCTGATCTCCCGCAGAGTAAGGTGTTAATCGGATAATAACCGGTTGACACCCTTTTTCATCTGCGCATAACATGCGCACACTTTTTCTTTTCCTTTCGTTCCCGGAGGCCGCATACCATGCTGAGCGCATTCAGAGTTGACAATAAGCGTTTGCAACGTCTTGATTTAGAAGAGGGCGACGCCCTGACAGATGCGCTGTGGGTGGATATTTCGGAACCGGAAGTGCATGAACGGCAGCTGATTCAGACTCAGTTCAACCAGGAACTGGCAACCAGCCCGGAACTGGATGATATCGAAGCCTCCGCGCGTTTCTTTGAGGACGATGACGGGCTTCACGTCCACTCCTTTTTCTATTACGAAGATGCGGACGACCACGCCGGAAACTCCACTGTGGCATTTACCCTGCGTGACGGGCGTTTATACACGCTGCGTGAGCGGGAACTGCCTGCTTTCCGCCTGTACCGTATGCGCGCGCGCAAACAGACCATGCAGGACGGCAACGGTTACGAAATCCTGCTGGATCTGTTTGAAACCAAAATCGAGCAGCTGGCGGATGAAATCGAAAACATCTACAGCAATCTGGAAACACTCAGCCGGGCGATTATGAAAGGCAAGCAGGATGATGAGTTCGATAAAGCCCTGTCTGCCCTGGCCGAGCAGGAAGATATCGGCTGGAAAGTCCGTCTGTGTCTGATGGATACCCAGCGCGCGCTGAACTTCCTGGTCCACCGTACCCGTCTGCCGGCGAATCAGCTGGAGCAGGCGCGCGAAATCCTGCGCGATATCGAATCCCTGCTGCCGCATAATGAATCCCTGTTCCAGAAAGTGAACTTCCTGATGCAGGCGGCGATGGGCTTTATCAATATCGAACAGAGCCGCATTATCAAAATCTTCTCCGTTGTTTCTGTGGTATTCCTGCCGCCGACACTGGTGGCATCGAGTTACGGGATGAACTTCAAATTTATGCCGGAGCTGGACTGGTCGCTGGGGTATCCTGCTGCGATCGGGGTGATGGTTGCCGCTGCACTCGCGCCGTATCTTTACTTCAAACGCAAGAACTGGCTGTAACAGCCTTCCTCAGAAAAACGTGAACTCAATGCCCTTTGCAATCAGCATGTAAAGGGCGGTCCAGACCCCGGCGGACAGCAGACAGGTCACCAGTACACGGGTCTGTGTGAAACGCAGCAATCCGGCCGCCATCGGGATCAGATACCGCAGCACCGCAATAAACCGTGAGGTAAACAGGATCAGCAGCCCGCTGGTCTGAAGCCGTGCCTGGGCTTTACCGAGGGCGGTTTTGTATTTCGCCATCAGTCCCGGAAAATAGTTGCGGGTGATAATCAGACGGCCGAGATAATACGAAATCATCGAACCACAGGCCGCGCCCAGCGTAATCACCAGCCAGATAATCACCACCGGAACGACCGGAAATGCCAGCGTCACTACCGTCATCAGCATGACAGAGGCGGGCGGCAGGACAGATGAGAGAATAATCGTGGATTTGCTCAGGGCGATAACAAACAGAATGGCCAGCAGCCAGAGCGGGTGGTCGTGCAGTACCGCCAGATGATGCGTGATCCAGTCCATAATTATCCTCCCGGTGACAGCGCCGGCAGATCCGGCGCTGTCTCACAGAATATCACGCTTTTTTGTAACGGTGGCGCTGGGTGTATAGTGCATCCAGGGTAAAGACAATCAGTCCCGCCCAGATAAAGGCGAAGGTGATTAGCCGCTCAGCAGAAATGGCCTCGCCATACGCGGTGGTCGCCAGCACAAACATCAGGGTCGGACCGATGTACTGGAAGAAGCCGAGCGTGGAGAGACGCAGATGGTTAGCGGCCTCGGTAAACAGCAGCAGCGGCACGGTGGTGATAATCCCGGCGGCAATCAGCAGCAGATTCAGCGTCAGGCTGTTCATGGTCATATTGCTGGTGGCACTGTTGGCAAAGAAAAGCAGATAAATTCCCGCAACCGGCAGCAGCCACAGGGTTTCCACCAGCATTCCGCCCTGGGCATCCACCCCCAGTTTTTTGCGCAGCAGACCATACAGGCCGAATGTCATGGCCAGACTCAGCCCGATCACCGGCACAGTACCGAACTGCCAGAGCTGGATCAGCACGCCGGTAAAGGCGAGACACACGGCAAACCATTGCATACGGCGGAAACGCTCACCGAGAAAGAGCATTCCGAACAGGACGTTGACCAGCGGGTTAATAAAGTACCCGAGACTCGCTTCCAGCATATGGTTGTGGTTCACCGCCCAGATATAGATCAGCCAGTTAGAGGCGATAATACAGGCGGTCAGCGCGAGGATCATGATCTTCTTCGGCTGGCGGATAATCTGGCGGATACGCGGCCACTGGCGTGACACGGTGATCAGCAGGATCATAAAAAAGAATGACCAGATAATCCGGTGTGTCAGGATCTCATCCGCAGGCACCTGTTGGATCAGTTTGAAATACACAGGGGCAATACCCCAGATAAAGTAAGCGCCGAGAGCACAAAGGACGCCTTTTACGGTCTGTTGCTGGCTCATGATAGTCCAAGTCTGAAAGAAAGAAGAAAAGAAGATGCCTGCCGGCGCGGTCACTCTCGCATTGATACTACATAGTTACAACGTGAATAATCACGTCATTAATTAATTATTCGTAAAATGTGATCGCCTGCGATACGCCGGATGGCAGCAAAGACGTTAAAAAGATGTGAAAGTGTAACGCGCATCACAAAATTACACCAGAAGGTGTGCGCAAAAAAGCTCAGCACCGATCGAATATTATCACCGTCCGTGCGGATAGTCTGTTATCTGATGGCAAACTGAGCTAGCATAGAAGCATCTTTTCACCGGCAGAATGCACTGCCCGGATTTCTGTTTCACCTGAGGAGCTGCGTGTCTACCGCTGAAGTCATCAATACCCTGCCCGACGCTGACGCTATCCTGCGCCAGGTCTTTGGTTATCAGCAATTCCGTGCCGGACAGTCCGATATTATCGATACCGTGACCGGCGGACGCGATTGTCTGGTGGTCATGCCGACGGGCGGCGGGAAATCACTGTGTTATCAGATTCCGGCACTGATGCTGCCGGGGCTGACAGTGGTGGTGTCACCGCTGATTTCCCTGATGAAAGATCAGGTCGATCAGCTGCGCCTGCTCGGGGTGGAAGCCGGTTATCTGAATTCGGCACAGACCGCGCAGGAACAGCAGAAGGTACTGGAAGGGTGTCACAATAACCGCATCAAACTGCTGTATGTGGCACCGGAACGCCTGCTGATGAGCAGTTTTATCCGCCAGTTACAGCAGTGGCAGCCGTCGCTGCTGGCGGTGGATGAAGCGCACTGTATCTCTCAGTGGGGACACGATTTCCGGCCGGAATACTGCGCGATAGGCGAGCTTCGCCAGCATCTGCCGGGTGTGCCGGTGATTGCCCTGACGGCCACCGCCGATAATACTACCCGTTCTGATATCTGCTCGCGGCTGCGCCTCAGTGACCCGCTGATCCACATCAGCAGCTTTGACCGCCCGAATATCCGCTACACGCTGGTGGAAAAATATAAAGCGTTTGATCAGCTGTGGATGTTTGTCCGTGGTCAGAAAGGCCAGTGCGGTATTATTTACTGTAACAGTCGTAATAAAGTGGAAGATGTCGCCGCCCGTCTGCAAAAGCGCGGGCTGAGTGTCGCGGCGTATCATGCCGGCCTGGATAATTCACAGCGTGAATGGGTCCAGGATGCTTTCCTCAAGGACAACTTACAGGTCGTGGTCGCCACGGTGGCGTTCGGGATGGGGATTAACAAATCCAACGTCCGTTTTGTCGCGCACTTTGATATCCCGCGCAATATTGAGTCCTATTACCAGGAAACCGGCCGTGCAGGACGTGACGGGGTCAGTGCGGAAGCGGTTCTGTTTTATGACCCGGCGGATATGGCGTGGCTGCGCCGCTGTCTGGATGAAAAACCGGCCGGGCCGCAGAAAGATATCGAACAGCACAAGCTGAATGCCATGGGCGCGTTTGCCCAGGCACAGACCTGCCGCCGTCTGGTATTGCTCAATTACTTCGGTGAGAACCGCCAGACACCGTGCGGTAACTGCGATATCTGCCTGGATCCGCCGAAACAGTATGACGGGCTGGTTGAGGCACAGCAGGCGCTGTCCTGCATCTACCGCGCCGGGCAGCGTTTTGGTCTGGGGTATATTGTGGATGTGCTGCGCGGCTCGAATAATCAGCGGATCCGTGAATACGGACACGACAAACTCGCGGTTTACGGTATAGGCAAAGATAAAAGCCAGGAACACTGGGTCAGTCTGCTGCGCCAGCTGATCCTCTTAGGGCTGATAACGCAAAACATCGCCAATTATTCTGCGTTACAATTAACCGAATCCGCCCGTCCGGTTCTGCGCGGCGAAGTACCGCTGCAACTCGCGGTGCCGAGGATCCAGAATATCAAACCGCGTCAGACTGCCCGCAGCTACGGCGGTAATTACGACAAAAAACTGTTCGCGAAATTGCGCAAGCTGCGCAAATCCATTGCGGATGAGGAAAATATCCCGCCGTTTGTGGTGTTTAACGATGCCACACTCATTGAAATGGCGGAACAATGCCCGGTCAGGGCAAATGATTTACTCTTGATAAATGGCGTCGGAGAGCGGAAACTGGAACGATTCGGCGATGCATTTATGGCCCTTATCCGCGAGCATCTCACCGGATTTGATGACTAAAGGATCACCCTATGCTGCCACCGGATACCCTGAAAGCAAGCTGGCTGGAACGCGAAGCGGAGTATTCCGCCTTTGTGAACGGCCCGTTACTTGATTTCTGGAGCAACCGGGATGAGCGGACATTTCAGGGCACGGATGATGTCACTATCCGCTATGTGCAGTTTACCGATCCTGCGCATGACAAAGTGCTGGTGATCAGTTCCGGACGCAGCGAAAGCTATGTCAAATATCCGGAAGTTCTGTACGATTTTTTCCACCTCGGTTTTGATGTCTTTATTATGGATCACCGGGGGCAGGGGCTTTCCGGGCGGATGCTGGATGATCCGCAAAAAGGCCATGTCGAGCGTTTTGACGACTATATTGATGATTTTTCTCAGTTCACCAACATCGCGCTGGCGGAGAAAAATTACGCTTACCGCTATGCACTGGCGCACTCGATGGGCGGTGCGATACTGGGCGGTTATCTGTTGCGCGAGCCGGACACCTTCCGTGCCGCGGTATTATGTGCCCCGATGTTCGGTATCAATTTACCGATGCCGATGTGGCTGGCGAATATGATTGTGAACCGGGCTGATAAACGGCCGTCGGAACGCAATGAGTATGCGGTATCAACCGGGAAGTGGCAGCCGTTGCCGTTTTTAATCAACATGCTGACCCACAGTTACCCGCGGTACCGGCGTTACCTGCGCTGTTATGCTGACTATCCTGCTTTACGTCTCGGCGGACCCACGTATCACTGGTTACGCGAAAGCATTGATATCGGGCAGAAAATAATTGCGCAGGCGGGAGAGATAAACACCCCGCTGATGGTGCTGATGGCATCAGAGGATAAGGTGGTGGACAATCGGGAGTTGCTGGCTTTCTGCGAAAACCGCCGTAAAGCCCGGACAGGACAAGAAGAAGAACATATGCCTCTGACGTTTGAGGGAGCTTATCACGAGATCCTGTTCGAAGAAGACGCGTTGCGCGCTGTTGCGCTCAATGCGATTTGTCATTTTTTCGGACTCCACTAATCAATTTTCAGGAATTTGCATATGTATCATGTGGTTGCTTCAGATTTAGACGGAACGTTATTATCACCTGCCCACAGTTTGACTCCCTACACCAAGGAAACCCTCCGCCTGCTGACCATCAATAAAGGCGTGCATTTTGTTTTTGCCACCGGCCGCCATCATGTGGATGTGGCGCAGATCCGTGATGCACTGGGGATTGACGCGTTTATGATCACCTCCAACGGCGCGCGGGTACACAACACCAAAGGTGAGCTGGTATTCAGTCATGATGTGGATCCGGATGTGGTCCGCGAGCTGTGCCTGATGGAGTTTGATAACCCGGATATCCTCACCAACTATTACCGGGGTGACGGCTGGATGATCAACCGGGAAAGCCCGGAACAGAAAGAGTTTTTCCAGGAATCTGTTTTTATGTATGAGCTGTTTGACCGTAATGATTTTCCGGTTGATCAGGTCTGCAAAGTCTACTTTACCTGTGACGATCACGAGAAACTTGTCGCGCTGGAAGCCAAAATCCGCGTGCGTTTCGGCAATAAAGTGAATGTCAGTTTCTCTCTGCGCAGCTGTCTGGAAGTGATGGCCGGAGGTGTCTCTAAAGGTGAGGCGCTGCAGCAGGTCGCGGAATCACTGGGCTACCGCCTGAATGACTGCATTGCTTTCGGTGACGGTATGAATGACCGCGAAATGCTGGAAATGGCCGGAAAAGGCTGCATTATGGCGGGAGCACATCAGCGCCTGAAAGATATTCTGCCGGAAATGGAAGTGATTGGCTCTAATGCGGATGATGCGGTTGCTCATTATCTGCGCCGGTTATATCAGCAGTAATTTTTATATTCAGATCAACAAAAAAGCCGCCGGAAAATAAATCCGGCGGCTTTTTTGTTTCTGGGAGTATTATCAGGAAAATGCCAGGAACGGCGACACACAGAGCAGCATCCCGGTAAAAATAATCAGATACAGGGAGATGCCTTTATATTTATGCAGCATCGGGACTTTATAAACCAGATAAGCCGGAATCAGACAACCGACCATCCCGAAAATCGGACTGCATATTGAGGTAAAGCTCAGTACCGGTGCGTTGAGAATAATGGCGCCCCAGGCCAGCAGCACCGCAAATACCATAATGCCGTATTTCACCAGGGTTTCATTAATCCGCTCCGCAGGCATCATGCGCTGCAGAATATTCATCACAATCCCTTGCGTGGCTTCGCGGAACCCGAGATATACCCCGAAGAACGCCGTCATAACCGCAAAAATATTCAGCATTACGCTGACCACAGTTACCCAGCCGCCGGGGAAGAATTTAGCGGCGATTGCCAGTGCGGAAATATTCTGCTGATAAGCTTTAACCGCCTCGTCATGACCCATTGCCAGGGTAAAGGAAACGGCATAGAAAAAGACGGTACAGAACAGGATAATAAAGGCGATATTCATTGCCCGCAGGGCTTTAAAGCGGGCCACTTCCCGGTTCACATTCTGATTGCGGAATGAAATGACCATCGGGCTGAGAGTCTGAATAAACAGAATGGATGTCAGGGTAAACGGCAGTGTAATAACCGCTTCTTTAATTAAACGGCCAACCGGCGGCAGTGAGCCGATATTATACAGGTGCCACATGCCCACCATCGATATACCGAGTGCGGCGACAATAAACAGCTTGGTCAGCACCATAAAACTGGATAATTTAAATAACAGCTTTTCGCCGCGTGAAGAGATAGCGACCAGCAGGCAAATCAGAATTAATCCGTACCACGGACTGTCGGATAATAATCCTTCTGTCACACCGAAAGTCTGGAAATAAGACGCACTGTCATTTGTGATGGCAGTGGAATAAACAAACATCCAGATCACCAGCATAATAAAATACAGCGCTCCGAGTAATATCCCCCAGTTTTTACCGAGATAACCGGTAATCACACTCGGATAGTCTTTACATTCCGGGGATTCCGCGAGCGTGTTAATAAATAACCGCTGGAACAGATACATGGCCGGATAGCCGATAACGGAGGATAGCAGGAAAACCCATAACCCCATCAGACCGACCTGAACCGGTAAGAAAACAATACCGGCGCCGATAGCCATCCCGATGCTCATAATAACCCAGCCGGCGTCGGTACCATCAAATTTGGTCGCTGCACGCCACTGCTCTTCACTCATTCCGGAATTTTCCGCTGCGGAACGTGTCGTATTTATCGCCATAAATAACATCCTTAATGTTTAAATCTTAAACAATGTTGTTCTTAACGGGTGCGATTTAAACAACGTATTATGTAATAACGTTTTGTTATCAGCAGGCTTATTTTTTAATATCTTTATCATAAAGGATGTAAATCAGAAAAAATAATGCTTTTTAGAGAGAGGTAAAGTGATATCAGGAGAAAAATTTTCTCCCGGACAGCAATAATCATGATTAAACGTGGTATGAAGCAAACGGCGCAATCATTAATATTGCTTATCAGGTATAAATTTACGTGAAGAAGTGATTTTATAAAAAATGAGAGCTCTGTGGCATACGTGATACTGACCCCGGAAATGAACAAAGCGTGAGCTGTTCCTGTAGTATCCGGGGGGCGGTTCTGTTATACAAAAAAGCATATCCGGTTGTCCGGAACAGGTTTGGCTCTCCGGTATTGATATCATCTGGTTGGTGGATGAATGTACAGTTTTTTCAGATATAACAGAAAAAGAGCCTGTTCTGTGTGGCCAGAATAGGAAGTATTAATAAAAATAGCCAGTTACTTCTGATACCGGCTATTTTTTATACTTAATAATCAGCTTCTTTACCATAAAATAAGTTGGCCATAGCCATTGCTGTTTCGGGCGTGGTTAAAATATCTGTTAATGTTGACTTTAAAATATCCATTGTATTACATGAAAACTCTTCTTTTTTATATCGAACAGTTACCGGAAATCCGGTTGATTTATTTAACGAATATTCACATAAAAGATGTTTTATTTCTGGGTTGGTTTCACTTTTCAGATATATGGCTTTGTCATATATTGTTTGTGCTGAGAGCATACTGATTAGTTTATTATTATCAATATTTTTAATTTCCGGATACACGATATTGTTTGTTGATTCTTTAACTAAATTAAGCAAATCGAATGTTTTAGACTCAATATCTTTTTTTATCTCTACAATATCTAATGCGCTCTGGAATGAGCTTCTAATTGAATTCAGGATGTCGTCGTTATCACTCATAATGTAATCCGCAAAAAATAGGTAAATGGTCAAAGTTATCTAAATACACCACGTCTGAGACTGCATTGTCAATGTCATTGATCACTTTATGGCAATCTGTACTATTGAGAATAAGCTTAAGATTATCCTTGTTTCGTGTTACGAAAGAGGATGAAAAAATCATTTGATCAAACACATACCACCGGTTAGCGGAAGGAGCGCTGTAGTAATAGGTACCGATATTATTGTACAAACCATCAGACAGAATTTTCCAGAACGGGTTAAAGAGTAGTTTTTTTCTTTTTTCTATCAGATGAAAATCCCGGGTTGCAAAGAGTTTTTTACGTAATGCATAGGAGTAAGGTTGGGCATTATAATCACCCATACAAATTATTTTAGTATCTATATTTTTATCCAGAATATTATTAATATCATTTCTTATATAAGTAGCAATGCTTTCGCGGACAGATTCATTATTTCTGAGTTTTGATGGCCAGTGTGATAAGTAAAAAACGATCTCGTCATTGTTTTTCAGTTCTTTAAATATAACTTTTACACCTGCCCGTAATGACTTCCCATCGGGCTGGACTTCTGTCAGATGAGTATGTTCTACATAGGATAATTTTTCAGGATTATAAATAACAGAGATGTCGATAAGAATGCGACCAACAGAGCTGGTTAAATCTATAAATGTAAGATTTTCTTTTTTAGCTAAATCATTAAGAAAACAGGATTCATCTTCAGATACTTCACAAAGTGCGAAAAAATCAAGATCCCGCTGCTGAATGAACTGCGTTATATAATTACCGGCTAAAGTAATAGCATCAGTTTTTTTCGCCTTATTGGAGCGTATTGGCGGGGATATACCAATATTCCACCATCCCAAATTTAACTTGCTTGTATTCATTCTATTTAAAATGGTTGCCAGATAATAAAATTTAAGATGACGATTCACTGTCAGCAGTATATCTTAAATTTTATTATCTGGCTTTACCGGTTATCACAACCCGCCGGATTTCCGCATCGGGTTACGGCCCGACAGATTTTTTGTGCCGCTGCGCAGAATATTTCCCACCATATCCACACGCGCCTCAAATGGCGGGAACGGCAGGATGATATTGTTTTCCGCGAAGCTGCGCAGGATATTCTGATGGATCTCATGACGCGCCGGCAGGCGGTGTCCCATTTCAGCGGCGTAGGCGCGCAGTTCGAAAATCTGAATACCCTGTTGTAAATCAACCAGATAAGCTTCCGGATTTGGCGTGTCCAGAATCATTGCCGAGTCCTGTGCCGCCATCAGCAGCAGAATAGTGACCTGCTCCGGATTGGCTTCCGCCGGGACCGGGATGGTCAGGACGATACGGGTGACGGTATCTGAGAGTGACCAGTTGATAAACTGCTCGGTAATAAAGGCTTTGTTCGGGACGATAATCTCTTTGCGGTCCCAGTCTGTCAGCGTGGTGGCGCGGGTGTTGATGCGCGTGATGCTGCCGGTCAGGTCACGGATGGTGACGGTATCGCCGATACGGATCGGTTTTTCGAACAGGATCATCAGGCCGGAAACAATGTTGGCGAAAATCTCCTGTAAACCAAAGCCCAGCCCGACACCCATTGCAGTGACAAACCACTGCATTTTCGACCATTCAATGCCGATCAGCGAGAAGCCGACAATCCCGCCGACCAGGGTAATACTGTATTTGGTCAGCGTGGTAATCGCGTAACCGGTACCCGGAGTCAGATCGAGATGCTGTAACAGCGCCAGTTCCAGCAATGCGGGAAGGTTCCGCACCAGCTGCGTGGTGATGATAATCACCAGAATGGCGACAAAGACAGAGCCGAGCGTAATCGGCTGGAGGGTATCCACACCGTTGATACTGCTGCTGACATCCCAGAGCCGGATATTTTCCAGGAAGGAGAAGGCGGTGTGCAGTTCAGACCAGAGCAGAATACAGGATACCAGGGCAATCATGGTCAGAATCGAACGGACCAGCCCGACTGACTGCGCACTGATGGTATCGAGGTCAATGACCTGCTCTTCAATATCAATCACACCTTCCGCGCTGTTGGCATTACTGTTGACGCTGCTGTCATCATCACTTTTTGCCCGTTGTGCCAGGATTTCAGCACGGCGCTGTTTGGCACGTTCAAAGGCGATACGGCGGCGCTGGATCAGCATCCAGCGGGTGATAATGTTGTAGACCACCAGCAGCATAAACCAGATGGCGACCGAGGTTTCCAGGCGGCCGAGCAGTGCCTGTGAAGTCGCGAGATAGCCGAGCAGAGCGGCAATCGCCGCCACTACCGGTGCCAGCAGGAGCAGCCACCACATTCCTTTGCTGACGGCATTGTCGCCGCTGCCGTGGCGGTCAAGATAGAGCGGAACTCCCGCACGGCGCAGGCTGCTGGTAATGATAAATAGCGCGGCACACAGCAGCAGGAAGCAGAGACGGCCGAGTGTCGGGGCAAACTCCCGGTCATTGAAGTATTCAAAGGTGGTCATTGCCATCATCAGCGGCACAATGACAAAAATGGAAAGCTGATAGAAACGCATTGCCCGTTTAACGCGGGCTTCCGGCCAGCGGAACTGTGCGATAAACAGCCCGTTAGGCCGGGCAAAGGTTGCGCAGAACATAAACAGCCACAGCACCGGTGTGGTGGCGCTGACACCGTCACCGATCGCTTTTGCCATCGGGTACTGCCAGGCATTCTGTAACCCGTAGCCGATAGCGGACCACAGTACCGGCAGCGGCAGAGAGACAAGCACAGACCAGAACAGGGTGCGCAGTGTGATGGAAAAGCGATCCAGTGTTACTTTACCGATACGCTGACTGGTTCTGTCCAGAAATGCCTGATAGTGACGGCGGTAGTTCAGGCCGAAAATCGCCAGCAGCAGGGTGCCGATGATATAGAGCGAAATCTCTTTGTTCTGCCACGAGAACATAGTTTTAAATGCACCGCCGAGCTGCGCCAGGGTATCCAGGGACAGCAGCTTGGTCAGGCTGGTCAGTACCTCAATCGGGTAATTGAGGTAAACCGGTGTGGCATCCGCCACCCAGAACAGATAGCGGTGGGTGTCGTCGCGGACTTCAATCAGCACGTCACTGAGCTGACTGGTGGTCACTTTGAGCTTGGTCAGCTCCAGAATTTCGGTATCGTAACCGGAGAGCAGGGAGCCGAGCAGCTCTTTGCGGTTCTGAATCAGCTGCTGATAGAGGGAAGCCTGATCCGGCGGGAGGGAGGCTGTTTGTGACGTATCCGGTTCATTATTATTACCGGACAGGGCATCGAGCATATTTTCATATTTCAGACGCTCAACACGCAGGTCGGTAATCTCTTTATCCAGCTGCTGCGGTTTCGGCATGTCCGGCAGGCGGCTGAGCTGTGCCCGCAGGGCTTCCCCCAGTGCGGTTGAGCCGTTCAGCCACTGTGCCTGCTCCTGAATGGTGCCGAGTACCTGACGCGCTTTCTGGATATCGGTTGCCGCCTGGCGCTGCATCTCTCCGATATCACTCATGTGCGCGGCCTGATCATTCAGCACCTGCGACAGTTCGCGGTTGATATCAATCTGTTCTTTCAGGTACGGCGGTAAATCACCGGCCTGTTCGGCCAGCAGTTCGGTGCGTTCCAGCGCCAGTTCCGCTTTCTGCTGACGTTTGCCGTTGAGCACACTGCGCAACTGCTGAAGTTCGAGATCCAGCCGCTGATAGCGTTTACGCAGCAGTTCAAGGCGGATGCGGGTCAGTTCCTGGCGGTTATTGGCAGATAGCTGAGCCAGTTCCAGCTCATTGACCGTTGCCTTGCGTGCCTGCACTTCTGCGGCGGCCAGCGTGGCCTGAGCTTCGGCAAGCGGGGTCAGCGGGGTTGCGAGTCCCTGCTGGCGGGAGGTGGCTTCATTCAGGAGACGGCGGGCTTCGGACTGCTGCTGGGGCAGGAGGGTCAGAGAATCGCTGATTTCGCGGTTTTTGTCCTGCTCCTGCTGTAACAGCCGTCCCTGCTCCAGTAACTGTCCGCTGAGCTGGATAGCTTGTTGCTCAAGGTCGCTGATAGGGCGGGTGGTGAGAATTTTGGCCGGGGAATCACTCTCTTCCAGCAGCTGCTGACGTAATGCCCTGACCAGCTTCGGGAAGTTATCGATGGTATCCTGATAGTTTTGTGCGCGTTCATCCGCGGCTTTGCTGTCTGTCAGCCAGTTCAGGGTCGCCTGTAACGCCTGAGCCATCTCAATATCTTTCGGATCTTTACTGCTCTCAATCCGCTTCAGTTCCTGGCGGATCTGCGGCTCGTTAATATCCGATGCCGCATATACCGCTGTCAGCGGGGAGAAAAGAAAAACCGCCAGTAAAAATGAGATAATCAGGCGCACAGGGGAGAGTCCTCAGTTAGTGGCAGCGGCGTCCGGTTGTGACGGGCATGCAGGGCTTTCTTCCGCGCAGGCGGCATCATCCGCCGTAATGCGGGTGGCCAGCAGTTCACCCATACGGGTGGAAACGCCGTTTGCCAGTGCACTGTTCAGTGCCACTGTATCCGCCGGGAACAGGTTGATCACGGTGGAGCCGAGCTTAAAGCGGCCCATCTCTTCGCCTTTTTTCAGGTTTACCGCACAGACGCTGTCGTGTGCCGGATAAGTCCAGCGGCGGACAATCCCTTCACGCGGCGGGGTGACCATACCGCACCAGACGGTTTCCATACTGCCGACAATCGTGGCGCCCACCAGAATCTGCACCATCGGGCCGAAATCCGTGTCAAACACGCAGATCAGACGCTCGTTACGGGCGAACAGGTTCGGGACATTGGCGGCGGTCAGCGGGTTAACGGAGAACAGGTCGCCCGGGACATAGATCATTTCACGCAGATGGCCGTCACACGGCATATGCACGCGGTGGTAATCACGCGGAGATAAGTAAGTGGTTACAAACTGCCCGTTGCGGAACAGATCCGCCAGCTGCCAGTTTCCGGCGAGCAGGGCTTCCAGGGTGTAGTTATGCCCTTTGGCCTGTAAAATCTGATCGTCACGGATAAGCCCCAGCTGACTGATGGTGCCGTCTGCCGGCAGTGCCAGGGTTTCGCTGCCCTGTACGATAGGGCGGACTTCCTCTTTCAGTGCGCGGATAAAAAACTCATTGAAGGTACTGTAAGCGATAAATTCGCTCTCTTTCGCTTCCTGCATATCCACTTTGTAGGCTTTGGCGAATGCTTTGATCACCAACTGTGTCAGCCAGCCAAGTTTTTTGTTGGCAAAGCGGCCCGCCAGCTGAGTAAGACACTGTTTAGGCAGCAAATATTGTAATTTTATTTTAAGAGTATCCAGCACATCGACCTCTGGTATTGTTTGTTATCTGCCGGTTTTTCCGGCGAATTCTGAACAAAAGGGGGCTATTGTACCTGTGCTTATTGCGCTTGTCAGTCTTCACCGGCCGTAAAATTACGGCGTGGTTTCACCTGTGCCATACTTTCCAGAATACGGTGATAATTTTCAAAGCGTTCCGCACTGATTTCGCCGTTCTCCACAGCTTCGCGCAGCGCACAGCCCGGGTCATCCCCGTGTTTGCAGTCACGGAATTTACAGCCGCCGAGATAATCGCGGAATTCCGTATATCCCTGAGTGACCTGTTCCGGTGTCAGGTGCCACAACCCGAATTCACGCACTCCCGGTGAGTCGATCACATCCCCGCCGTGCGGGAAATGATACAGCCGTGAGGCGGTGGTGGGGTGCTGACCCAGCCCGGAAACATCAGAAACGTTATTGACCAGGATATCCGCGTTTTCCGGCAGCAATGTATTGAGCAGGCTGGATTTTCCGACACCGGATTGTCCGGCGAAGATGGAAATCCGTCCGGCAAGTGCTGCCGTCAGTGCATCAATCCCCTCGTTGGTGTAGCCGGATACTTCCAGCACACGGTATCCGATATTACGATAGATATTCATTAAATCATTGACCTGGTCGCGGCTTTCGTCATTCAGCAGGTCAATTTTGTTGAGCACAATCAGTGGTTCCACACCGAGTGTTTCGCAGGCGACCAGATAGCGGTCAATAATATTGAGTGATAATTCCGGTAAAATCGCGGAAACAATCACGATCTGGTTGATATTGGCGGCGATCGGTTTGATACCGTCATAAAAATCAGGACGGGTCAGTACCGATTCACGTTCATGCACTGCCTCAACAATCCCGTTAACACGGCCTTCTTCGTTATTCTGCAACGCCGCACGCCAGACCACGCGGTCACCGGTGACCAGTGATTTGATGGTGCGGCGCAGGTTGCAGCGCTGTACCGAGCCGTCTGCGGCTTCAATATCCGCATGCTGCCCGAAACGGCTGATTACCTGTCCTTCCTGAGCCTCACCGAACAGGCTGTCCTCAGGCTCCGGGCGGTTCTCTTTGCGCAGTTTGCGCTGCTGGTTTGCCTGAACACGCCGTACCTGACCTTTGGAAAGTTTTTGTTTAGCCAACGAAACCTCGTCTGTTTTGACACCACGTAAAGAAGAAAGTGCCCGCCGGGGTGACTCGCGGCAGGGCGGATTACGCGCTATGATACACCATTCATTTTACCCGTCATCATTCAATCCGTGTGAACAAAAAACAGGCGGATACTCAGGTAACTATAGGATACAACATGGCAAAAAGTGAACAGAACCTTATCTGGATCGATCTGGAAATGACCGGACTTGACCCGGAACGTGACCGGATTATCGAAATCGCCACCATTGTGACAGATGCAAACCTGAATATTCTGGCGGAAGGCCCGGTTCTGGCGGTACACCAGTCTGATGAACAATTAGGTCTGATGGATGACTGGAATGTCCGCACACACGGCGCCAGCGGGTTAACTGAACGTGTCCGCGCCAGCACGTATTCCGACGCACAGGCAGAGCAGGCCACTATCGCGTTCCTGGAGCAGTGGGTGCCGCAGGGCGCTTCTCCTATCTGCGGTAACAGTGTCGGCCAGGATCGCCGTTTTCTGTTCCGTTATATGCCGGCGCTTGAGCAATATTTTCACTACCGTTACCTGGATGTCAGCACCCTGAAAGAGCTGGCCCGCCGCTGGAAACCGGAAGTGCTGGACGGCTTCACCAAGAAAAACACCCACCAGGCGCTGGATGATATCCGCGAGTCAATCGCGGAACTGGCTTACTACCGCGAAACCTTTATCCGCCTGTGATAAAAAACGGTGGCTGATTTTCAGCCGCCGGTCGGTTAATATTAGTTCAGGTTGCGTGTTTTATAGCATATTTGCCGGTTTTATCGGCATCTGAACAAAAAAATTCATTTTTTCGTGCCGGAGGGCTTGCCAGAAAATGAATTTTTCGTATAATGCGCTCCCCGTACCGAGATAGATTTTCAATCGAAAGCGGTGCGGGCAAATTGCAAAATATGCGGGAATAGCTCAGTTGGTAGAGCACG
>NZ_KV791712.1:65695-139633 GCF_001807955.1 Morganella sp. HMSC11D09 | reverse complement strand
AGTTCGAGTCTCGTTTCCCGCTCCAATTTTCAGATAGTCAGGTATATACCGTTGTGATGCGGGAATAGCTCAGTTGGTAGAGCACGACCTTGCCAAGGTCGGGGTCGCGAGTTCGAGTCTCGTTTCCCGCTCCAATTTTGCAGATTGTCAGGTAATATACCGGTTGTGACGCGGGAATAGCTCAGTTGGTAGAGCACGACCTTGCCAAGGTCGGGGTCGCGAGTTCGAGTCTCGTTTCCCGCTCCAATCTTTTTCTTCTCTTCAGTCCCCCCGAACATTATTTTCTGAATAAAATCCTTTGCGTGATTTCTGTTACCGGTTCTGCCGGGAAAACTGCTGTGCGGTGCAAATAATCATCAGTCACAGTTATCCGCAGCACAAAACCGTCCACACTGAACTTTTGCTGATAATTTAATCTGTTAGATGCTTTTTTTTCGTAAATACGGGGAAAAGTCTTGCTAATCCCGGCGTGGTGAAATAGAATTTGCGCCCTCTCTGACGAAGGGCAGATGAACGATCACCAGCGGTGATTATTCAGACAGTGAAAGATTACCACCGGCACTTTCTGCACTATCTTTATGTCAGTTTCTGCTTTTCATCACCTTTCATGGGGTGATTAAGTCAAACAGGGGCAATTTTTTTGTCCGGATGTCATTTTTTATCCACAGCGCTGCGGGGTATGTTATTCACATCCCGGGGGTTCTGACACACTTTTCTGCACAGAGTTATCCACAGGCCGGTTTTGTCGGCTGAATCACAGAATTCCGCAAAATACTGAACGACAGTATATTTAATATATTGATATTTATATGTTAGTTTAATTTATGTGAATTGTGTGACGGCTCTCTTGTATTTTTTCTTCACATTGATAGGCAAGGTCTTTTTATATTATTCACAACACTGAATATTGTGGATAACTTAACGGGATTATGAGGCGGGATCAGGCGTCGCGCGGCAAACCTTTGGAAATGGCGCAGATAAGACGTTTTTGCTGTGAAGTCTGTATTTCGATACGTGATTCATCTCTCTTGGCATACTGACGGGCAACCGCCCAGAGGATATGCTCATCAAGCCAGTCAGCCAGTCCGGTTTTTTCTGTCAGTGCAATAATAATTTTATCTTCATACGGCGCGTTGCCGAGAGCGACACTGATATTTCTCAGCCAGCGCAGATACCCGATGCGCCGGATAGCCGAACCTTCTGTCACCCGCAGGAAGGTGGCTTCATCCCAGGCGAATAAATCCAGCAGTTCCGGGGTGTGCAGACGCTTGCGCGGCGAGAAATCCGCCTCGTCTGTCAGTTGTGAAAAACGGTTCCACGGGCAGATAAGCTGGCAGTCATCACAGCCGTAAATGCGGTTTCCCATCAGCGGGCGGAATTCTTCGGGGATAGCGCCCTCCAGCTCAATGGTGAGGTAGGAGATACAGCGGCGCGCATCGACAGTATAAGGCGCGACAATCGCCTGAGTCGGGCAGGTGGTCATGCAGGCGACACAGCGGCCGCATTGTTCTTCAACCGGGATATCAACCGGCAGCGGCAGGTTGATCAGCAGCTCCCCGAGGAAAAACCAGGAACCGGCTTCACGGTTTAAAATAAGTGAGTGCTTACCAACCCAGCCAAGACCCGCTTTGGCTGCCAGCGGGCGTTCCAGTACCGGTGCTGAGTCAACAAACGGGCGGTAGCTGAGGGTGTTTTCCAGAGCCAGCTCATCACACTCAGCCTGAATCCGTTCTCCCAGCTGCTTCAGGCGCTGGCGCAGAAGCTTGTGATAATCACGCCCCAGCGCATAACGGCTGATATAACCCTGCTCCGGGTTTTGCAGTACGGCAGCAAAGGACGCTTTGGCGGGAAGATAGTTCATCCGCACACTGATCACCCGCAGCGTGCCCGGCAGCAGTTCATGCGGGCGCGCGCGCATCATGCCGTGGCGCGCCATCCAGTCCATCTCTCCCTGATAGCCTGCATCCAGCCACGCCTGTAACTTCGGCTCTTCCGCGCTGAGATCCGTATCGCAGATACCGACCTGCTGAAAGCCGAGTTCGCGTCCCCATTGTTTTATCCGGGTGGCAAGCTGGTGTAAATCAGGGTGAGTGCTCATTAGTGAGTGTTTACTTACATTGCAGGTGTGATGGTGAATGGTGCGGAGTTTATCACAGACCGTCCGGCACAAAAACTGCGCATTATTGTCGTTTTTTCGCACGCCGTTATGCAGGTATGTCACCGGAATGTGGTATGTTTAACGGATTACACGCTCAATTATTTCAATAAAATAACCTGTGACGACAACGAGAATGAAAGAACGTCTGTTTACGCTGGCAGATGAAGCTGCCACTGTCGCGCTCGGCCGTGCACTGGCACAGCAGAGTCAGCGCGGATTTGTCCTGCATCTTTTCGGCGATCTGGGGGCCGGAAAAACCACCTTCAGCCGCGGCTTTCTTCAGGCACTGGGGCATCCCGGCCATGTGAAAAGCCCGACTTACACCCTGGTCGAGCCCTATGAGCTCTCACCACGCCCGGTCTATCACTTTGACCTGTACCGCCTGGCAGATCCGGAAGAACTGGAATTTATGGGGATCCGCGATTATTTCGGGGAAAACACCGTCTGTCTGGTCGAATGGCCGCAAAAAGGGGCCGGTTTCCTGCCGGATGCAGATTTGGAATTGCACTTACGGTATGATGGTGAAGGACGGGAAGCCCGTTTTGCCGCCCGTTCCCCTTATGGTGAAGAACTCCTGGATAAGTTAGCGGAGATGTGAGGAATTACCGATAATGAATGCATATCTGACACGGAAATCTGATGTGGCTGCCGTTTCATGGCTGACGGCGCTGTTTTTCTGCGTGAGCCTGCTGTTCAGTGCAGCCGGGCACGCCGCGTCCCTGACGGGCATCAATGTGAACAACAACGGTTCTCAGGGCACATTACAGCTCAGTTTTGACGGCAAACCGCAATATAAACTGTTTCCGCTGCATGACCCGGAGCGTCTGGTGATCGACATCCGTCAGCCGCAGAAAATTACCGGTCTGCCGATTAATCTGAATAACGGGCTGATTAAAGTGGTCAGAGAGAGCCGTGCGCCGGATGCTCAGCATCAGCGTATCGTGCTGGAACTGGCGGATAAAAACAGTTTCCGCGATGCTGCGGATAACAGCGGCCTGACCATCACGCTGACCGGTAAAAACAGTTATAGCGCAGCCCCGGTGGCTGCCGCACAACCGGTCACCACCACAAGCGGCAAACCGCTGCGCATGAACAGCGGCAGTGCTGCTCCGGCGGCAGCGGCTCCGGCAGCAACCACTCCGGCTGCCGTACCGGCACAGGCAAAAATCCCGGTGGTACCGACAGGTAAACTGCCGAAAAACAGCCGTCAGGTCGTGGTGGCGATTGATGCCGGACACGGCGGGAAAGACCCGGGCGCTATCGGCCAGAACGGCCTGAAAGAGAAAAACGTCACTATCAGTATCGCCCGCAAGCTGGAAAAGCGTCTGAAAGATGACCCGATGTTTAAACCGGTACTGACCCGTGACGGCGATTATTTTATCTCGGTGGCCGGACGCTCCGAAGTGGCGCGTAAATTCGGCTCCAACATGCTGGTGTCCATCCACGCAGATTCCGCACCAAACCGTACCGCGACCGGTTCGTCAGTCTGGGTGCTTTCCAACCGGCGGGCAAACAACGAATTAGGTAACTGGCTGGAACAGAGCGAGAAACAATCCGAACTGCTCGGCGGTGCCGGTGATGCACTGGCAAACGGTGCGGATCCGTATCTCAGCCAGGCGGTACTGGATTTGCAGTTCGGTAACTCCCAGCGTGTCGGTTATGCCGTGGCGCAGGACGTGATCCGTCAGCTGCGCCAGATAGGTAAAGTCCACAAAGGCACGCCGGAGCATGCGAGCCTCGGGGTGCTGCGTTCACCGGATATTCCGTCCATTCTGGTGGAAACCGGCTTTATCAGTAACAGCACTGAAGAACAGCTGTTATGATCTGACATTTACCAGGAGCAGGTCGCTGCCGCGATCCACGGCGGGTTACGCGCATACTTTACCGCGAACCCGTTACAGGCAGCGCCGTCCAAATAACAGGAGAACGGGGGCAATTATGGCGATCCGGATTTTACCGCCGCAGCTGGCAAACCAGATAGCCGCAGGCGAAGTGGTTGAGCGCCCGGCATCGGTGGTGAAAGAACTGGTGGAAAACAGCCTGGACGCCGGTGCCACCCGTATCGATATTGATATTGAGCGCGGCGGCGAAAAGCTTATCCGCATCCGTGACAACGGCTGCGGTATTGCCAAAGACGAGCTGGCGCTGGCGCTGGCCCGTCACGCCACCAGTAAAATCGCCACACTCGATGATCTCGAAGCCATCATGAGCATGGGGTTCCGGGGTGAGGCGCTCGCCAGTATCAGCTCCGTATCACGCCTGACCTTTACCTCCCGCACCCGTGACCAGAACGAAGCCTGGCAGGCATATGCCGAAGGGCGCGAAATGGCGGTGACGCTGAAACCGGCGGCACATCCGGCGGGCAGTACGGTGGAAGTGCTGGATCTCTTTTTCAATACACCCGCACGGCGTAAATTCCTGCGCACTGAAAAAACCGAGTTCGGCCACATTGATGAAGTGGTGCGGCGTATCGCGCTGTCCCGTTTTGATGTGGCCATTAATCTCACTCACAACGGCAAACTGATGCGCCAGTACCGCCCGGTTAAAGCGGAAGATCAGCAGGAGCGCCGGCTCGGGGCTATCTGCGGTACTGCGTTTATGCAGCAGGCGCTGGCGGTAACCTGGTCTCACGAAGAGCTGGAGATCCGCGGCTGGGTGGCTTCACCGGCAGAATACAACGGCCCGGCGGATTTACAGTATTGCTATGTTAATGGGCGGATGATGCGCGACCGCCTGATCAACCACGCTATCCGCCAGGCTTATGAAGACCGGCTGAGCGGCGATCAGCAGCCTGCCTATGTCCTTTACCTGACTATTGACCCGCGTCAGGTGGATGTGAATGTTCATCCGGCCAAGCACGAAGTGCGTTTTCATCAGGCGCGGCTGGTGCATGACTTTATTTATCAGGCGGTGCTCAGTGTGCTGAAACAGCATGAGCAGCCGGTCTCTCTGTTTGAACCGGATCCGTCTGCACCGCAGACACAGCATGTGCCGGAAAACCGTGCGGCAGCCGGTAAAAATATCTTTGAGCGTGAGGAAGCACTCACACCGCCGCCGCACCGGGAAACCACCGGGGGCGGCGCGTCTCACAGCGGCCACAGCAGCGGAAAACCGGCATATTCTGCGGATAAACCCGTTTACAGCCCGAAAGAAGCCGGAATATATCAGTCACTGATGCAGACACCGGCAGAAACCCGGCCGCAGCTGTTTCCGGAAAAAAGCACTTTTCTGTCAGAAAACCGGATCAGCGCCGCAAGTGAGCCGGTGACGGAAAAAAGTGAGCGTGTAAGTTTTGGTAAAATCCTTACGCTTTATCCGCCGTGTTATGCGTTAATTGAGACAGATGCAGGTATTGCGCTGTTTTCCCTCAGCAAAGCATCACATTATCTGCGTTGTCAGCAACTGATCCCGGGAGAGCAGGGACTGAAATCCCAGCCGCTGATGATCCCGCTTCAGATGGCATTAAACGCACAGGAGTGTGAGACATTTACGCAGTTTGCCGGGGTATTGCGTACTTTCGGTATAGAAGGCTCAGTTTCCCGTGGAAAAGCGACGATTCGTACGGTATCGTTACCGCTTCGTCAGCAAAATTTACCGCATCTTATCCCTGAATTACTGCGTTTCCTGGCTGATAACCCGGAGGGGGATGAGAAAGTCATTGCGTCGCGGCTGGCAGAGATGCTGGTCAGTGAACCGGCGGCTCAGAGCAAAGCCCAGGCAGTGCAGCTGCTGGCCGATGTGGAGCGGCTGTGCCCGCAACTGGTGCGCAGACCGCCGGCAGATTTATTGCAATTAATTGATTTAACTGAGGTCGTTGCAGCATTACGTCATGAGTGAACAGAATCATCATAAACCCGCAGCCCTGTTTCTGATGGGGCCGACGGCTTCAGGAAAAACCGCGCTGGCGATTGAACTTCGTCAGCACCTGCCGGTGGAAATCATCAGTGTGGATTCCGCACTGATTTATAAGGGGATGGATATCGGGACCGCAAAACCCGATGCTGCCGAACTGGCACTTGCCCCGCACCGGCTGATTGATATTCTCGACCCGTCAGTGTCCTATTCCGCCGCCGATTTCCGCCGTGATGCGCTGGCGGCAATGCATGAGATAACCGCGCAGGGAAAAATTCCGCTGCTGGTCGGCGGAACCATGATGTATTTCAAAGCATTGCTGGAAGGATTATCGCCGCTGCCGTCCGCTGACCCGGAAATCCGGGCACAGATTGAGACGCGGGCGGCACAGGAAGGCTGGCAGGTTCTTCATGATGAACTGAGCCGGATTGACCCGGTCGCCGGGGCGCGGATCCACCCGAATGATCCGCAGCGGCTCAGCCGGGCACTGGAGGTATACTATATCTCCGGCAAAACAATGACAGAACTGACGGAAACTGCAGGGGAGAATTTGCCCTTTAATGCTTATCAGTTTGCCATTGCACCGGCAGATCGTAAAATATTGCATCAGCGAATTGAAATGCGTTTTCAGATGATGCTGAAAGCCGGTTTTGAGGACGAAGTCCGTGCGCTGTATCAGCGCGGGGATCTTCATCCGGATTTGCCGTCGATCCGTTGTGTCGGCTACCGCCAGATGTGGTCATATCTGGCCGGAGAAATCAGTTATGATGACATGGTGTATCGGGGCATTTGCGCCACCCGTCAGCTTGCCAAGCGGCAGATGACGTGGTTGCGGGGTTGGAAAGGTGTTCAGTGGCTTGACAGTGAACAGCCTGAACAATCTCTTAAAGCCGTTATGCAGGTTCTTCGTGCATAGCGCCGTTGATTGTGTACAATTAACGGGTTACGAAAGTTTTTGAGTAGTTATTTTTCGAACCCAGCTTGGGTTTCATTTAAAAAACAACAAAATAAGGAAAATACAGAATGGCTAAGGGGCAATCTTTGCAAGATCCGTTCCTGAACGCATTACGTCGCGAAAGGGTTCCGGTTTCTATTTATCTGGTCAACGGTATTAAATTACAGGGTCAGATCGAATCATTCGACCAGTTTGTTATTCTGCTGAAAAACACGGTCAGCCAAATGGTTTACAAACACGCGATCTCTACCGTCGTACCTTCCCGTCCGGTTTCTCACCACAGCGGTGGCGCAAACCCGGGGACCGGCGGCAGCAATTACCACCAGTCAGCCGGTAACGGTGGTGCGCAACAGGATACTGATGGCGCTGAATAAGTCAGTGTGCAGTTATCAATCGCGGAAAAACATAGGTAGGGAGACTTTACCTGTGTTTTTTCCTGCGTGTTTTTCACTCAGCCTGAGAGGTTCTGCCGTTGTTTGACAGGTATGAAGGCGGTGAACGGGCCGTACTGGTCCATATATTTTTCTCACAGGATAAGAACACTGATGATCTCAGTGAATTTGAATCCCTTGTGACATCCGCGGGTGTGACACCAGTTCAGATAGTCACCGGCAGCCGCAGTGCCCCGCACCCGAAATATTTTGCGGGTGAAGGTAAAGCGGAAGAGATTGCCGATGCTGTCACCGAAAGTGAAGCCGATGTGGTGCTCTTTAACCATGCCTTAAGTCCGGCGCAGGAACGCAACCTCGAGCGTTTGTGCCAGTGCAGGGTGGTTGACAGAACCGGGGTTATCCTCGATATCTTCGCCCAGCGGGCACGGACACATGAAGGTAAATTACAGGTGGAACTGGCGCAGTTACGCCATCTTTCCACGCGTCTGGTCCGCGGCTGGACGCACCTTGAACGTCAGAAAGGCGGGATTGGTCTGCGGGGGCCGGGTGAGACTCAGCTTGAGTCCGACCGCCGGATGCTGCGGGATAAAATCAAACAGATTTCAGGGCGTCTCGAAAAAGTGGAACGCCAGCGCGGACAAGGCCGTCAGGCGCGCAGTAAAGCGGATATTCCGACGGTGTCTCTGGTCGGTTACACCAACGCCGGGAAATCCAGTCTGTTTAATCACATAACTGATGCGAAAGTCTATGCTGCGGATCAGTTATTTGCGACACTCGATCCGACCCTGCGGCGGATTGATGTCGATGATGTCGGTACGGTGGTGCTGGCGGATACGGTCGGGTTTATCCGTCATCTGCCGCATGATCTGGTGGCGGCATTTAAAGCCACGCTGCAGGAAACCCGCGAAGCGACACTGCTGCTTCATGTGGTCGATGCGGCGGATAACCGTGTGGATGAAAATATTCATGCGGTTAATGCAGTTCTGGAAGAGATTGATGCACATGAAATTCCGGTTCTGATAGTGATGAATAAAATCGATATGCTGGACGATTTCGAACCGCGTATCGACAGAAATGAGGATAACCTGCCGGTCAGGGTCTGGCTTTCAGCACAGACCGGAGCAGGGATCCCGTTGTTGTTCCGGGCACTGACGGAACGCCTTTCCGGTGAGATCGCACACCTGGAATTGTGTCTGCCTCCGTCGGAGGGTCGTCTGCGCAGCCGTTTTTATCAGCTTCAGGCGATTGAACACGAGTGGCTTGATGATGACGGCCGGATTTGCCTTGAAATCAGGCTGCCCATTGTTGACTGGCGCCGCCTCTGCAAGCAGGAACAACAGTTAGCCGATTACGTTATCTGATTATCAGCGGCGTAATATATTAATTGAGAGCGCGTTTTTGTGCTCTTAGCCCTGAAAAACCGATCATAAAAGAGTGGAGCGAAGGCATGGCGTGGAATCAGCCCGGTAATAACGGACAGGACCGCGACCCGTGGGGGAGCAGCAATAAAGGCGGCAACTCCGACGGTAACAAAGGCGGCCGGAACCGTGGGGCATCTGATCTCGACGATCTGTTCCGGAAAATGAGCAGAAAACTCGGTGGTCTGGGTGGCGGTAAAGGCGGAAACAATAACGGGCAGTCCGGCGGGAACAATCGTCCTCCGGTACAGTTCGCGGGCGGACGTATTATCAGTCTCGCTATTGCCGCCGTTGTTGTTGTCTGGGCCGCAACCGGCTTCTATACGATTAAAGAAACGGAGCGCGGCGTGGTTACGCGTTTCGGTAAATTCAGTCATGTGGTTCAGCCGGGTCTGAACTGGAGACCGACCTTTATTGATCGCGTTACTGCGGTCGATGTGGCGACGGTCCAGGATCTGGCCACCAACGGCATGATGCTGACCGCTGACGAGAACGTGGTCCGCGTTAACATGAACGTGCAGTTCCAGGTAGTGAACCCGGAAGATTACCTCTTCAGCGTCACCAACCCGAACAACAGTCTGCGTCAGGCGATGGACAGCGCGGTGCGCGGGGTTATCGGTAAGTTCACCATGGAGAAAATCCTGACGGCGAACCGTACCGTGGTCCGTAACGAAACCCAGAAAGTCCTCGAAGAGACAATCAAGCCTTATAAAATGGGGATAGCGATTGTCGATGTCAACTTCCAGGAAGCGCGTCCGCCGGCTGAAGTTCAGGCTTCATTCGATGACGTGATTGCCGCGCGTGAAAACGAACAGCAGTCCATCCGTGAAGCGGAAGCTTACTCGAACGAAGTTCTGCCGCTGGCAAAAGGTAATGCGCAAAGTATGATCGAAAGCGCCCAGGCGTATAAAGCCAGTATCGTGCTGAAAGCGCGCGGTGAAGTGGCAAGCTTCTCGAAAATGCTGCCGGAATACCGTGCGGCACCGGATATCACCCGTGAACGTCTGTACATTGAGACAATGGAACGTGTGCTGAGCAATACCCGTAAAGTGATTGCCAATGATAAAAGCAACAGCATGATGGTGCTGCCGCTGGATCAGATTATGCGTGAGCAGAGAGCCGCCTCTCAGGCTGCACCGGCGAAAGCCGCTGCCACACCATCATCCGCCCCGGCAACACAGGCACCGGCAGGCCGTCAGGCACAAAACAGCAGCCAGAATCCGAATGTACCCGCTGAATACAACAACACGTATGATCTCAGCAGTTCGGGTATCCGTGGCAACACTGAACGCACAGGGAGACAATAATCATGCGTAAGTATTTAGCCGTTATTGTTATTCTGGTTTTAGGCGTTCTGTATGCGTCTGTCTTTACCGTTCAGCAGACCGAGCGCGGTATTGTGCTGCGCTTTGGCAAAGTTCTGCGTGATGCGGATAACAAACCGATTGTGTATGAGCCGGGTCTGCATCTGAAAGTGCCGTTTATTGAAACAGTGAAAATGCTGCCTGCCCGTATCCAGACACTGGATATCCAGGCTGACCGTTTCCTGACAAACGAAAACAAAGACCTGATCGTCGATTCCTACCTTAAATGGCGGATTAGTGATTTCAGCCTGTATTATCTCGCAACAAACAGCGGTAATATTAATCAGGCTGAAAACCTGCTGAAGCGTAAATTCAGTGACCGTCTGCGTTCTGAGTTCGGTCGTCTGAGCGTGAAAGAGATTGTGACGGATTCCCGCGGTACATTAACGACGGAAGTCAAAAATGCACTGAACGAAGGGAGCTCCGGTAACGATCCGCAGGCAACTGATGCTGATAACGCTATTGCCGATGCGGCAGCGCGTGTTCAGGAAGAAACCAAAGGCGCACAGCCGCAGGTGAATCCGAACAGTATGGCGGCGTTAGGTATCGAAGTGGTGGACGTCCGTATCAAGCAGATCAACCTGCCGGCGGAAGTCTCCGAAGCTATCTTCCAGCGTATGCGTGCAGAACGTGAAGCAGTGGCGCGTCGTCACCGCTCACAGGGTCTGGAAGAAGCCATGAAGATTCGTGCGGTGGCAGATAAAACCCGTACTGAAATCCTGGCCGAAGCGGAGCGCCAGTCACTCTCCCTGCGTGGTGCGGGTGATGCGGAAGCCGCTAAACTGTTTGCGGATGCATTCAGTCAGGATCCGGATTTCTATGCGTTTATCCGAAGCCTGCGTGCTTATGAGCAAAGCTTCAAACCCGATGGCAACGACATTATGGTGTTAAGCCCGGATACGGATTTCTTCCGTTACATGAAGGCACCGACATCATTGCGTCCGGCTTCAGGCCAGTAAGTCCGGTAACCGCATAACCGGTACTGAAAAATCGTCAGCATGCTGATGGTCGCACTCTGATGAAGAAAGCCCGCTTAGGCGGGCTTTATTATGGATATTGATCAGGTGACTTTCATAAAGTGGATAAAAAGTGCTGAAAGGGCGGTCATGAGATGCTAGAATCCTTTTTTAAGCAACCAGGTAAAAACGAAATGGGTAAGAACGTTGTCGTATTGGGCACCCAATGGGGTGACGAGGGCAAGGGCAAAATCGTCGACTTGCTGACTGAACGGGCTAAGTATGTTGTTCGTTATCAAGGTGGCCACAACGCGGGTCACACTCTGGTTATCAACGGTGAGAAAACCGTCCTGCATTTAATTCCGTCAGGTATTCTCCGCGAAAACGTCGTCAGCATCATTGCTAACGGTGTTGTACTCGCACCCGATGCACTGCTGAAAGAAATGACTGCACTGGAAGAGCGTGGTGTTCCGGTGCGCGAACGTCTGCTGATTTCTGAAGCATGTCCGCTGATCCTCCCTTATCATGTTGCGCTGGATAATGCCCGTGAGAAAGCACGCGGCGCGAAAGCTATCGGCACAACAGGGCGCGGTATCGGGCCTGCATACGAAGATAAAGTTGCCCGTCGCGGTCTGCGCGTGGGTGATCTCTTCGATAAAGAGACCTTCGCTCAGAAACTGAAAGAAATCCTTGAGTATCACAACTTCCAGTTAGTGAACTACTACAAAGAGCCTGCGGTTGACTATCAGAAAACCCTGGACGAAATCATGGCAGTTGCGGATATCCTGACCGGTATGGTTGTGGATGTCTCTGATCTGCTGTACAAAGCCACCGTTAACGGTGAGCTGGTGATGTTTGAAGGCGCGCAGGGTACACTGCTGGATATCGACCACGGTACCTATCCGTATGTGACTTCCTCAAACACCACTGCCGGCGGTGTTGCCACCGGTTCCGGTTTAGGTCCGCGTTATGTGGATTATGTTCTGGGTATCATCAAAGCTTACTCCACCCGCGTGGGTGCCGGTCCGTTCCCGACCGAACTGTTTGATGAAACTGGTGAATACCTGCGTACCAAAGGCCAGGAGTTCGGTGCGACCACCGGACGCAGCCGTCGTTGCGGCTGGCTGGACATCATTGCTATCCGCCGCGCTGTGCAGATCAACTCCCTGTCAGGGTTCTGCATGACCAAGCTGGATGTGCTGGATGGTCTGAAAGAAGTGAAAGTGTGTGTCGGTTACCGTTTACCGAATGGTGAAATCATCGAAACCACACCACTGGCTGCGGATAACTGGGAAGGCATCGAGCCTATCTATGAAGTGATGCCGGGCTGGACTGAAACCACCTTCGGGGCGAAGAGTCGCGAAGAACTGCCTCAGGCAGCACTGGATTACATCCGCCGCATTGAAGAACTGACAGGCGTTCCTGTTGATATTATTTCAACCGGTCCGGATCGTTCTGAAACGATGATCCTGCGCGACCCGTTCGACGCATAAGATCGTTCAGGTGATACCAGTCAGGGCCGGGCATGTTTGTCCGGCCTTTTGTTTTCTGACGCCGGGGGTTCTGACTATGTCATGACAGGAAATCCGGCGTTTTTAACGACAAATTTTGCTTAATAAGCAAAAGACACACATAATGATTATCCATTACTTATCATGTGATCCCCCCGCGCGGGATGACAGAATTTCCGGGGTAGAATGTGCAGTTAACCAGTTTTACAGATTATGGCTTGCGGGCGCTGATTTATATGGCGTCACTTCCTGATGGTAAAATGACCAGTATTACGGAAGTGACGGACGTTTACGGCGTATCGCGTAACCATATGGTCAAGATAATTAACCAATTGAGCCATTTGGGTTATGTCGAGGCGATTCGCGGCAAAAATGGCGGGATCCGCCTGGGAAAACCTGCTAATACTATAGGTATCGGTGAGGTTGTCCGCGCGCTCGAGCCGTTAACACTGGTGAACTGCAGCGGTGAATTCTGTCACATTACTCCGGCATGCAGACTGAAATCGGTACTGAATAAAGCCATCCGGGAGTTCTTACAAGAACTGGATAAACACACGCTCGCTGATATGGTGCAGGACAATCAGCATCTTTATAAATTGTTACTGACGGACGAATAACGCCGTTCAGAAACCACGGAGGATACAATGTCAGTGGAAAAACAATCAAACGACCCTTATCGTGAGCGCGAAGCGGAAAAATATGATTCCCCGATCGCGAGCCGTGAATTTATTCTTGAAACTGTCCGCCGTCACACCAAACCGGTGAGCCGCGAAGATATCGCACAGGAACTGGGGATCACCGGTGAAGAGGCTCAGGAAGCCCTGCGCCGCCGTCTGCGCGCCATGGAGCGTGACGGGCAGCTGGTCTTTACCCGCCGTCAGTGTTACGCACTGCCGGAACGTCTTGATTTAATTAAAGGAACCGTGATCGGCCACCGTGATGGCTTCGGGTTCCTGCGTGTCGAAGGACAAAAAGACGATCTCTACATCCCGCAGGATCAGATGAAACTATGCATCCACGGGGATGTGATCCTGGCCCAGGTCATGGGGGCTGATCGCAAAGGCCGCCGCGAAGCGCGCGTTGTGCGTGTGACCGAGCCGAAAACCGGCCAGATTGTCGGCCGTTACTTTACCGAAGAAGGCATGGGATTTGTCGTGCCGGATGACAGCCGTCTGTGCTTCGATATTCTGATCCCGAAAGAGTCAATTAACGGCGCACGGATGGGGAATATCGTGGTGGCGGAACTGACCCGCCGTCCGGGCAAACGGGTGCAGGCGCTCGGTGTTATCACCGAAGTGCTGGGCGAGAAAATGGGCACCAGTATTGCGGTGGATATTGCCCTGCGCAAACATGAAATTCCGTTCACCTGGCCTGCTCAGGTGGAACGTCAGGTCGCGGATATCCGCGAGGAAGTACCGGAATCCGCCAAAAAAGGCCGTGTTGATTTGCGCGATCTGCCGCTGGTCACTATCGACGGCGAAGATGCCCGTGACTTTGATGATGCGGTACACTGCGAAGCCAAACGCGGCGGCGGCTGGCGTCTGTGGGTGGCGATTGCTGACGTCAGTTATTATGTGCGTCCGCAGACGGCACTGGATGATGAAGCCCGCAGCCGGGGAACCTCGGTTTACTTCCCGTCACAGGTCGTACCGATGCTGCCGGAAGTGCTGTCGAATGGTGTCTGTTCACTGAACCCGCAGGTTGATCGCCTGTGTATGGTGTGTGAAATGACCATTTCGGCGAAAGGTAAGCTTTCCGGTTACCGTTTCTATGAAGCGGTAATGAGCTCCCACGCCCGTCTGACCTATACCAAGGTGTGGAAAATCCTCGAAGGGGATGAAGAGCTGCGCGAACACTATGCACCGCTGGTAAAACACCTGGAAGAGCTGCACAAACTCTATAAAGCACTGGCGGAAGCCCGTGACGAGCGCGGTGCGATTGCCTTTGAATCCGAAGAAGCGAAATTTATTTTCAATGCGGAAAAACGCATTGAGCGCATCGAACCGGTACTGCGCAACGATGCACACAAACTGATCGAAGAGTGCATGATCATGGCGAACGTTGCGGCGGCACGCTTTGTTGAGAAAAACAACGAACCGGCTCTGTACCGTGTGCATGATCGTCCGAAAGAGGACAGCGTCATCAATCTGCGCACCGTCTTTAATGAGCTGGGTCTGACCCTGCCGGGCGGCCTGACACCGGAACCGAAAGATTACGCCCGTGTCATGCTGGAAGTGGCGGAGCGTCCTGACCACGAGCTGTTACAGACCATGCTGCTGCGCTCGATGAAACAGGCAATTTATGATCCGGACAACCGTGGTCACTTCGGCCTGGCGTTACCGGCGTATGCCCACTTTACTTCACCAATCCGCCGTTATCCGGATCTGAGTCTGCACCGTGCGATTAAGTACCTGCTGGCAAAAGAGCGCGGCGAAGCGAAATCGCAGACCGGTGCGTGGCATTACGATATGCAGAGCATGCTTCAGCTCGGTGAACATACTTCCATGACGGAGCGCCGTGCCGATGAAGCCACCCGTGACGTGGCAGACTGGCTGAAGTGCGACTTTATGCAGGATCAGGTGGGGAATGTCTTTACCGGGCTTATCACCAGCGTGACCGGCTTCGGTTTCTTTGTCCGTCTGAACGACCTGTTTATCGATGGTCTGGTACACGTATCAACACTTGATAACGATTACTACCGCTACGATAATGTCGGCCAGCGTCTGATTGGTGAATCCTCCTCCAATGTGTACCGCCTGGGTGATGAAGTTGAAATCCGGGTGGAAGCGGTGCATATGGATGAGCGCACCATTGATTTCGCGCTGATTTCCACCACCCGCCGTGCCCGTAATGAAGGCAAAACCGCAAGAACCCGGGCCAAAGCCGGGGAGAAAGGGGATAAACGCCGGGACGGTAAGAAGGGGGAGCCCCGCCGTGACAAAAACTTCGAGCCGGACAGTGCGTTCCGTAAGAAGAAAAAAGACGACGGCCCGAAAGCCCCGAAAGGTAAAAAATCAGCCCGGACCAAAAAAATCGAGGCAAATATAAAGGCGAAACGCGCGAAGAAAAAAGCCGAAAAGTAACCGCCTTTGATTTGTATCTTCCCGTAATGAGGCGGTAACGCCTCATTACGCTTATTGTCCCGCAACAAACGGAACGTTATGAGTGAAATTATTTATGGTATCCACGCCGTGGATGCTCTGCTGGCGCGTGATCCCAGCCGTTTTCTTGAAGTCTTTATCTTAAAAGGGCGTGAAGACCGCCGCCTGACCCCGGTTGTGCATGCTCTGGAAGCGGCAGGTGTCCGCGTGCAGATGGCCAGCCGTCAGTGGATGGACAGCCAGACCGAAGGTGCCGTCCATCAGGGGATTATCGCCAAAGTCAGAGGCGGCCGTCAGTATCAGGAGCAGGATCTGCCTGATCTGCTGGCTGAGCATGAGACTCCGTTCCTGCTGGTACTTGACGGTGTGACTGATCCGCACAACCTGGGGGCCTGCCTGCGTACCGCCGATGCCGCCGGTGTACACGCGGTGATCATCCCGAAAGACCGTTCCGCGCAGCTGAATGCCACGGCTAAAAAAGTCGCCTGTGGTGCGGCGGAAAGCGTACCGCTTATCCGTGTCACTAACCTGGCCCGCACACTGCGTCAGCTGAAAGACGAAAATATCTGGGTTGTCGGCACTGCCGGTGAAGCCACCCATGATCTGTATCAGAGCAAAATGACCGGCCCGGTGGCGCTGGTGATGGGCGCGGAAGGGGAAGGCATGCGCCGTCTGACCCGCGACCTGTGCGATGAACTGATCAGCATTCCGATGGCCGGGTCAGTCTCTTCCCTGAACGTCTCGGTGGCAACAGGTGTCTGCCTGTTTGAGGCCGTGCGTCAGCGCGCAAAATAATCCCGCATCACACACTTATTACCTTGTCTTTTGGGGCGGGTATGAGTATAGTTATGCGTCAAATTTTTCAGCCGCACTTAAACAAGTTCCTTGCCTCTCAGGGTTGCGGTTGCCCGGACAGGAGGCTAATAATCCGTAAGGAGCACTACTAATGCGTCATTACGAAATCGTCTTCATGGTTCATCCGGACCAGAGCGAACAAGTACCGGCAATGATCGAGCGTTATAAAACTGCTATTACTAACGCAGAAGGTCAGATCCACCGTCTCGAAGACTGGGGTCGTCGCCAACTGGCTTACCCAATCAACAAACTGCACAAAGCGCACTACGTTCTGCTGAACGTTGAAGCTCCGCAGGAAGTGATTGACGAGCTGGAAACTATTTTCCGCTTCAATGATGCCGTTATCCGCAGCATGGTTATGCGCGTTAAGCACGCGGTGACTGAACCTTCTCCAATGGTTAAAGCGAAAGACGAACGTCGCCCGCGCGACATGTCTGACGACATTGAAGAAAATGATGAAGCTGAGGAAACTGAAGAGTAATAACGGTGTCCGCTAACCGTCTGGTGTTATCCGGCACAGTGTGCAGGGAACCCATCCGGAAAGTCAGCCCGGCCGGAATTCCGCATTGTCAGTTTGTGCTTGAGCACCGCTCACAACAGCAGGAAGCCGGACTCACACGGCAGGCATGGTGCAGAATGCCCGTGGTTGCCAGCGGACAGACGATCCAAACCATTACTCGCAGTATAACGGTCGGCAGTCAGATAACCGTTCAGGGATTCATAAGCACCCATCAGGGGCGAAATGGATTATCAAAACTGGTTCTTCATGCCGAACATATTGAATTGATAGATTCTGGAGACTAGCCATATGGCACGTTATTTCCGTCGTCGTAAATTCTGCCGTTTCACCGCAGAAGGCGTTCAAGAGATTGATTATAAAGACATCGCTACGCTGAAAAACTACATCACTGAAAGTGGTAAAATCGTACCAAGCCGTATCACCGGTACCAGTGCGAAATATCAGCGTCAGCTCGCTCGTGCTATCAAGCGTGCACGCTACCTGTCTTTACTGCCTTACACTGATCGTCATCAGTAATCGGCACAGTCCATTAATGACTTTAAGAGGATAAGGTAATGCAAGTTATTCTGCTTGATAAAGTAGCAAACCTGGGCAGCCTGGGCGACCAGGTAAATGTTAAATCTGGTTATGCACGTAACTACTTAGTACCGCAAGGTAAAGCAGTTCCTGCAACCAAGAAAAACATCGAATTCTTCGAAGCACGCCGCGCAGAACTGGAAGCTAAATTAGCTGACGTTCTGGCAGCAGCACACGCTCGTGCAGAAAAAATCAATGCCCTGGGCGTTGTGACTCTGTCTTCCAAAGCGGGTGACGAAGGTAAACTGTTCGGTTCTGTCGGTACCCGCGACATCGCTGATGCTGTAACTGCAGCAGGCGTTGAAGTGGCGAAAAGCGAAGTTCGTCTGCCAAACGGCGTTCTGCGTACTCTGGGTGATCACGAAGTTCACTTCCAGGTTCACAGCGACGTGTTTGCAGAACTGAATGTGAAGATTGTTGCTGAGTAATCTCTGATTACACGGTAAACATCTTTGAAAGACGCTGGCTCAGGCCAGCGTTTTTTTTTGCAGTAAAAACCGGTGTTAAGAGCGGCGGTAACTGCCGTCTTTCTGTCGCTTAAAGGTGGCGGACTGCCCGTTAGCCTTATCAATCCTCAGCACAGAGACCGTATTTCCCTTTCCTTTGGTCACACTGATTTTATCCCCTGCCTCCACCTGATTAAGCGGCTTCTGCGGCCCCTCAACGGCTGTCATGCGAAATAAGTCATCCACCGGTAACCCGTTGCTGCGAAAGACCTGGGCGATGGTCTGGCCCTTTTTGAGGGTGAAACGCAGTGCATCTGCCTGTGCAGGCACCGCAGCAGGAGCAGACTCTGCACTAACCGGCGGTGGTGTGGTCGCCGGTTGCGGAGCCGGTTCGGTATTCAGTACACCAGGCGGCAGATTATCCGGCAGCGGCAAATCCGGGATATCGGATGGTGCCTCCGGTAGTGTGCCGGTCTGTTCAGCTATCAGGTCACCTAACGGATCTGCCGGTGGCGTCAGTGTGATATTCTGAGGCGGAACGGTCACCGGCGGTTTCTGCGCGGCAGGCCAGAAAAACAGGATCAGCATGATAATCAGCGCAATGGCGGCGATAGCGTAAAGATGGCGCTTTGGCAGTAGTCTCATCATAATCTCCCGCTGTTCAGCATGAATAATTATCATCCGGTATTATTCCAGTGTAGCAGCAGACTTACTGAAATTATTCGGAATTAGTCCTGTTTTATAAATTGATTGTGCTGTTTTCCGGGAATCACCGTGTTGCATCAGCTTTCACTGATTATCGGGTTTACCGGGGTACATCCTGCTGTTATGCTTGTCCGTCTTACTTATTACTCAGGTATCTCTCATGACACAACCGACTTTTGACACGATGGAAGCACAGGCAAGCTACGGAATCGGCTTACAAATCGGCCAGCAATTACAGGAATCCGGACTGAGCGGATTAGTACCGGAAGCCATCCTGGCCGGTATCACCGACGCACTGGAAAATAACCAGCCGGCTGTGGCGGTGGATGTTCTGCATCGTGCCCTGCGTGAAATGCATGAGCGTGCTGATGCTGTCCGCAATGAAAAACAGGCTGAGCTGGTTAAAGACGGCATGCGTTTCCTGGAAGAAAACGCGAAGAAAGAAGGCGTTTCCACCACTGAAAGCGGCCTGCAGTTCTCTGTCATTAATCAGGGTGACGGCGCTATCCCGGCCCGCACTGACCGTGTCCGTGTTCACTACACCGGCCGTCTGATCGACGGTACTGTGTTTGAAAGCTCTGTACAGCGCGGCCAGCCGGCAGAATTCCCGGTAAACGGCGTGATCGCAGGCTGGATTGAAGCACTGACCCTGATGCCGGTCGGCTCCAAATGGGAACTGTATATCCCGAGCAACCTGGCTTACGGCGAGCGCGGTGCCGGTGCGGCAATCCCGCCGTACAGCACACTGGTATTCGAAGTGGAGCTGCTGGAGATCCTGTAATCTCTCTTTGTCAGCAATAACAGAATATGCGAAATGGCCGGTTTTCACCGGCCATTTTTATTTCTATACTCAGGTCTCCGGAGACGTGAACAGGATTACGCGACTCACTAACCGTTCTGTGAAAGAGGTGAAGGATGCTCAATCAAATTTGTCTGCTGGCCCGGCGGGCGGGCGATGCAATCATGGATATCTACCATCATCCCGACACACTGACCATCTCCGCCAAAGCGGATAACTCCCCCTTAACCGCTGCGGATTTAGCTGCGCATCACATTATCGTGCAGGAACTGAAGTCTCTGACACCGGACATCCCGGTGCTGTCAGAGGAAGATCCGCAGCCGTGGTCTGAGCGGCAGCACTGGACACAATACTGGCTGGTGGATCCGCTCGACGGCACCAAAGAATTTATCAGCCGCAACGGTGAATTTACGGTCAATATTGCCCTGATTTCAGACGGCGTACCGGTGATGGGCGTGGTGTATGCCCCGGTACCGGACGTGCTCTATCTGGCAGAAGGCAAACACGCCTGGCGTGAGCGGGGCGGGCAGCGGATGGCTGTCAAAGTGGTGAATACAGATCTGCCGATGGTGGTGATCAGCCGTTCACATCAGGATGCGGAACTGGCGGATTATCTGGAGCAACTGGGGCCGCATGAAACCCGCGCTATCGGCTCATCCCTCAAATTCTGCCTGGTGGCGGAAGGTAAGGCGCAGCTCTATCCCCGCTTTAACCCAACCCACATCTGGGATACGGCGGCCGGACACGCCGTTGCACTCGCGGCCGGAGCGCATATTACGGACTGGAGCGGAAAAACGCTCGACTATACACCGCGTGAATCGCTGATAAACCCGGGGTTCCGCGTCAGCAGTTTCTGACTGCCATTTTATTCCCGGATAACAGTGTAATTTGCATGGTTATGCAAATTACACTGATTTTTCCCCGCCTGTTAAATTCTGTATCTGCTGACATTGATCCCGATATTTCAGCCTCACATTATTTATAAAACTTATAGTAATTATGAGGTTATTATTTCATTATTATAGTGTGACGGTGATCGATTTTCACTCTTATTTGTGAAGTAAATCGTAGTGAAGTGTCATTTTATGTAAAAATAGTGATTAAATCATTTGATTAATGAACCCGGGTGGTAGAATTGAGTCATACCTTAGGCATGAAAGAAAAGGTAAAGGGGAGGACATAAGTACGATGAAAATTTTCGCCCGTTACAACCCGGCTCAGATCGCCCGCTACGTGAAAACTTTATTCCGTGGCCGCCTGTATATACAGGGGATGGGCGCGTTTGAATTTGATTACGGCAAGATTTTACCGCCGAAAATCAGAGACAAACGCCACCTGAGTGCAATGAGTGAAATTAATCAGCAGGTATCGTTGCTGCAGGCGCAGCTGGCGTAATCACAATACCTGTCTGATGAAGAAGGGTTAGTTTTACGGTTTCTGGTGCTGTTCGTTGTGTGCCACGTCAGACTGACCCTTTTTGCCGCTTTCCGCCGCTGACGGACGCGGGACAACCGGTGCATCCGGGATCCGTGTAACCAGCAGCTGGTCAATCTTGTAGTTGTCGATATCCACCACTTCAAACTTAAAGCCCGAGAATTTCACGGAATCGGTCCGTTTCGGGATACGGCGCAGCTTATACATCAGGAAGCCGGCGATGGTTTCGTAGTTGCTGTCATCCGGGAACTCATCAATATCCAGCACCCGCTGCACATCCTCAATCGGTGTACCGCCTTCAATCAGCCAGGAATTTTCATCACGGGCAACAATCTGTTCTTCCTGCCCCTGACCGACCAGATCTCCCATCAGGGTAATCATCACGTCATTGATAGTGATAACACCCATCACCATGGCGTATTCATTCAGAATGATTGCGAAGTCTTCCCCGGCATTTTTAAAGCTCTCCAGGGTGTCTGACAGGCTCAGGGTATCCGGGATCATCAGTGCCGGGCGGATTTGCACACCTTCATGCAGATTCAGGCTCTGGCCGTTCAGCACGCGGTTGAGCAGATCTTTGGAATCGACATAACCGAGCACATGATCCAGACCGCCGTCGCACACCAGGAATTTTGAGTGCGGCTGTGTGGAGATCTTCTCTTTGATGCTCTCTTCGTTTTCCTGCTTGTCGAAATAGACCACGCTCTCACGGGAGGTCATAGCAGACGGCACAGTACGGGATTCCAGCTCAAACACGTTTTCGATCAGTTCGTGCTCCTGCTTGCGCAGCACACCGGCGACCGCACCTGCTTCCACCACCGCGTAAATATCATCAGAAGTGATATCTTCATTTCGCGCCAGCGGGATTTTGAATAATTTAAAGAACAGGTTGGATAATCCGTTAAACAGCCAGGCCAGCGGGCGCAGTACTGTCAGGCAAAAACGCATCGGCTGGACAATCCGGATGGCGACCGCTTCCGGTTTGATCATCCCGAGACGTTTCGGGGTCAGATCCGCCAGCAGGATAAACATGGAGGTTACGATAATAAATGACAATACCGAGCCGAGCTGCTGTGCGGCGGCATCGGCCATAAAATTGCCGAACAGGGTGCGCAGCGCCGGTGAAAAGGCCGATTCACCGACAATACCGGCGAGGATCGCCACGGCGTTCAGGCCGATTTGCACCACGGTGAAGAACATTCCCGGTGCTTCCTGTAAACGGAGCACATGGGCGGCATTGGTATTGCCTTCGTCAATCATGACTTTGAGTTTGATACGCCGCGAGGCGGCCAGTGATATTTCAGATAACGAAAAGAATGCGCTGATCGCGCAGAGTAACAGGACGATTAATAAACTATTTAACATATAAGTTCCGAATGGCCGGCACGATTGCCTCTGGGCGCGCTGTTGTTGATTATGCGTGGCGACCGGTTATTTTAGATATATAGAGCATAAGTATCGGATATTAAAAAAGAAAGGCGCACAGAACATCCAATTTGTCTGTGCGCGGATGTGCAGTATAGCACCGGAACGGGAAAAGCGGCTAGTTTCTCAGCGAAGGCGGAAGACAAACACCGATCCCGCCGAGCCCGCAGTAGCCTTCCGGGTTCTTATCCAGGTATTGCTGGTGGTAATCCTCCGCCACATAAAACGGGCCGAGCGGGCGGATGGCCGTGGTGATACTGCGGCTGTCGTTATTGTCATTCATCGCCTGCTGATACTGCTCACGGGAGGCAAGTGCCTGCACGCGCTGGCTGTCAGACTGGGTATAGATAGCAGAACGGTACTGTGAGCCGATATCGCCGCCCTGTTTCATGCCCTGTGCCGGGTCGTGGTTTTCCCAGAACAGACGCAGCAGATCGGCATAGCTGATAACGGACGGGTCATACACAATGCGGACGGCTTCAGCATGACCGGTGTTGCCGGTGCAGACGCCTTCATAGGACGGGTTCTTTGTCGTACCACCGGTGTAACCGGCGGTGGTGCTGTACACGCCCGGCTGCTGCCAGAACAGGCGCTCCACGCCCCAGAAGCAGCCCATAGCGAAATACGCGGTATCAAAGCCGTCAGGCACATGGTTCACATCATGGCCGGTTACGGTATGGCGCGGGCTGATGGTCAGTGCCACAGCGCTGTCCGGCAGTGCATCAGCGGCGGAAACAGGAGATACAACAGTGTCCTGCGGGTATTGAGTGGTGTTTTGTGTCATTTGCGGTGGCTCCTGTTTTAAGAATAATCGGTGCATTATCAGCAGATTTCAGGTTATTTATCTTATGTATCTATAGTAAACTTCAAATTATTTTCATTTATACCCTTATTCATTCACATTACCGGTTCGTTGGCTGTATTCTGAATGAATAAAGGTATATCTCAGTCAAATCGCAGAAATTCAGGAGTTGATGTGATCCGGTACCCTCTTGTTTGTGTTGTCGCTGTGTCTCTCACATCCCCTCTGGCATATAGTGCAAATCTTCGCTTAAAAGTGGAAGGGCTCAGCGGGCAACTTGAAAAAAATGCAAGAGTCCAGCTTTCCACTATCACGACCGATGAGGTCGTGGCTGACGGCCGTTTTCGTGCCCGGGTGGAAAAAGCCATCAAAGAAGGGCTTCGTCCGCTGGGGTATTATGAGCCGGTGATCACCTTTGATTATCAGGACAATGCACCGCCTGCACGGCCGGTGTTGTATGCCCGTGTCGTCCCGGGGGAACCTGTTAAAATTGCCGGGGTTACCGTGGATATCGAAGGCGCGGCAAAAACCGATCCCGCATTCAAAAAATTCATTACCAAAAATACACCTGAAACCGGGACTGTCGTCAATCACGGCGAGTACGAAAGTTTTAAAAGCGGATTATCAGGGCTTGCCTTAAAACGCGGCTATTTTGATGCCGAAATGGAAAAAAGCCAGCTCGGCATTGCGCTTTCCCGTCATGCGGCCTACTGGGATTTTGTGTTCAACAGCGGCAAACGATACCGTTTCGGGAAAGTGAATTACCAGGGCTCGCAAATCAGCGATGAATACCTGGAAGGTTTGGTGCCGTTTAAAGAAGGCGATTACTACACCTCTGATCAACTGGCCGAATTTAACCGTCTGCTGGCGGAAACCGGCTGGTTCCAGTCCGCGATCGTCACCCCGGATATTGCAAAGGCCCGGGCGGATAACAGTGATTATCTGACCATGGATGCCTCATTCACTCCGCGGGCACAGAACTTTGTTGAGCTGGGCGGCGGCTTTGCCACTGATGTGGGGCCGCGTGTTCAGGCGAAATGGAATAAGCCGTGGGTGAATTCCAGCGGCCACAGCCTGACCTCCAGTATCAGCCTGTCCGCGCCGGAACAGATTATTGATACCTCTTACCGCATCCCGCTGAAGGTCAACCCGATTGAGCAGTATTACGCCGTCTCCGGCGGGTATAAGCGTACCGACCTGAATGATACCAAAGCCGATACCGCGACAGTCAGTGTTTCCCGTAACTGGGATTTATCCACCGGCTGGCAGTACGGTATCAATATGCGCTGGAGTCTCAGCCACTTTACCCAGGCGGATATCACCAACACCACCATGCTGCTCTATCCGGGGGTGAATGTCAGCCGTGTCCGTTCGCGGGGCGGGATGATGCCATCCTGGGGGGACAGTCAGCGCTACTCAGTGGATGTTTCCAATGAAATGTGGGGCTCGGATGTGGATTTTTCCATTTTCCGCGCCCGTAACGTCTGGGTGAGAACGCCGTGGGATGGTCACCGCTTTGTGATGCGCGGCAACCTCGGCTGGATTGAAACCAATAATTTCGACAAGGTCCCGCCGGATCTGCGTTTCTTCGCCGGTGGCGATGGCAGTATCCGGGGTTACCGTTACAACAAAATCTCACCGGAAGATTCTGACGGCAAACTGACCGGGGGCTCGCGGCTGGTGGTCGGCTCGCTGGAATACCAGTACAACGTAACCGGAAACTGGTGGGGCGCGGTGTTTGTGGACAGCGGTGAAGTGGTGAACGATATCAAACGGAGTAATTTCAAAACCGGTGCCGGTGTCGGGGTGCGCTGGGCATCGCCGGTCGGGCCGATCAAATTTGACCTTGCCGCGCCGGTAGGTGATAACGAAACGAAAAATATCCAGTTTTACATCGGTTTGGGGGCAGAACTCTGATGAAATGGCTGAAGTATCTGAAATGGCCGGCAATCATTCTGCTGGTTCTCATTCTGCTGACTGGCGGCACACTCGGCTGGATCCTGGGGACACAGTCCGGCCTGCATTTTGCACTGAATCTTGCACCGCGTGTGGTCTCCGGCCTGGCTATCGGTCAGGTTGAGGGTGATCTGCGTAATCTGACCCTGAAGCAGGTGAAATACACCATGCCGGGTATTGATGTCAGCGTGGATAAGGTGAACCTGGCGCTGCGCCTGAGCTGCCTGAAAGACATGACACTCTGTGTTGAAAACCTCAGCACGGACGGTACGCGGGTTGCTGTCGATACGGCAAAACTGCCGCCGTCAGAAGAAACCCCGCCGTCAGAGCCGCTGACAGAGCTGAATGCACCGCTGACCATTTTCCTGGATTCTCTCTCCGTGACCAACACTCAGGTCACCGTGGATGATATGGCGGTAAATCTGGATACCTTCCGCACCGCCATGACCTGGCAGGGCGACCAGCTGACCCTGAAACCCACGGTGATTAATGCCCTTTCTGTTGTGCTGCCGAAAAGTGACCCGGCTGCGGCAGAAGAACCGGCGCCGGCAGCGGATGCACCGGAGAAGCCGTTAGGTGAAACCATCAGTGAGATTTTTGCTCAGCCGATGCTGGCAGAACTGCCGGAGGTTATTCTGCCGCTGAATATCTCAGTGGAAGGTATTTCCGGTGAAAACTGGCAGGTGAGCGGTGATGCACCGGTAACCCTCAATTCCCTGCATCTGGCATTGTTTAACAAAGGGCAGGTGCTGACCCTCAGCGATCTGTCTGCGGATGCGCCACAGGGCAATATCGCGGTCAGCGGGGAAGTGGCGCTCAGTGAAAAATGGCCGGTGGCGTTGTCGGTGAAAGGTCATGTCCGTGATTTTGAGGAGTTCAGCGGGCAGGATCTCGATCTTACCCTGAACGGCGGACTGCTCGATGAGCTGAAACTGGCACTGGCACTGAAAGGGCCGGTCAATGCCACGCTGGATGCACAGACCAACCTGACACAGGCCGATCTGCCGCTGCTGCTGACCCTGGAGAGTCAGAAAGTCAGCTGGCCGCTGACCGGTGAGGCGGATTATCAGCTTGATGGCGTGAAACTGCGCCTTAACGGGAAAGTGAGCGGTTACGACCTCTCCCTGCGTTCGGATATCAAAGGAAAGGACATCCCGCCTGCGCTGCTGACGCTGGATGCGAAAGGGAATACTGAACAGCTGAATCTTACCCGGCTGCGCCTGAATGCGTTACAGGGCTTTGCGGAAGTGACCGGGGTGGCGGACTGGCAGAAAGCCATCAGCTGGCAGGCGGTTCTGACGCTCTCCGGGCTGAATACCGCAAAAGCCTATCCGGAGTGGCCGGCCAAAGTGGGCGGCAAAATCAGTACCCGGGGCAGCCTGTACGGTGGTAACTGGGAGCTTGAAATCCCGGATATCACCCTTGACGGCAAAGTGAAAACCTATCCGCTGAAAGCGCGCGGTAATGTGAAAGGTAACGCAGGCGGTCAGTGGACAATCCCGGATCTGAAACTGGCACTGGGTAACAATAAACTGGATGTGCGGGGCGAGCTGGCAGATGCCTGGAAGCTGGATGCGGATATCAATGCACCGGCGCTCGGCGGCCTGGTTCCGGGGCTGGCGGGAACGGTCAAAGGGAAGCTCAATGTCCGTGGCAATATGGAAAAACCACAGATCCTCGCCGACCTGGCTGTTCACAGCCTGAAATGGCAAAACGATCTGTCGGTGGCGGATGCGAAAATCAAAGGGGATATCACCTCCGCAGAGCAGATCAAAGGCCAGCTGGATGTGACGGTGAATCAGCTGAAGCAGGCCGATCTGGTGATCAGCAACCTGACCCTGAATGCCAAAGGTACCGAAGCACAGCACCAGCTGAAACTGACCATGAAAGGCGAGCCGGTCTCGGCACAACTGATGCTGAACGGCGGATTTGACCGTAAAACCGAAACCTGGAAAGGTACGCTGAATAACACCCGCTTTGACACACCGGTGGGTGAATGGTCGCTCAGCAAGGTAATGGCGCTGACTTATCTGAATGAAAAACAGGAAGTGACTATCGGCACCCATTGCTGGGTGAATCCGGATGCCCGTATCTGTGTGCCGAAACCGATCACCGCAGGAGCTTCCGGTAATGCATCGGTTGCCCTTGAACGTTTTGATCTGGCGATGATTAAACCATTCCTTGGCCCGGATACCCGGCTGGATGGTGTATTCAGCGGTAATGCCAATGTCCGCTGGTTTGCGGACGGCTCACAGCCGGTGGTGGATGCATCCCTGAAAGGCAACGGTGTGAAGGTGGTGCAGAACCTCGACGGCACGAATCTGCCGGTCGCGTTTGACACCCTGACCATGACCACCGCCATGAAGAACGGCAAACTGAATCTTCAGTGGCTGATTGCTATTGCCGGTAACGGAAAGATTAACGGTAATGTCCAGATTTCTGATCTGGAGAAACGCCGTCAGCTGAGCGGGAATGTCGGGATCGATAATATCTCGCTGGATCTGCTGAAACCATTGCTCGGCAAAGGGGATAAAGCCACCGGGCGGCTGAATGCGGGGCTGCGTCTGGGCGGTAATGCTGCATCACCGCTGCTGTTTGGCCAGCTGGGATTATCAGATCTCGCCGTCAGCGGCCGTCTGCTGCCGTTTGATATCACAACCGGCGGACTGACCGTGAACTTTGATGGCGCCCGTTCTGATCTCAGCGGAAACATCAAAACGCCGGAAGGGTATCTCAACCTCAGCGGTAACGCGGACTGGCGCAGAATGGATGCCTGGAGTGCGCGGATCTTCGCACAGGGTGACAAACTGCGCGTTTCCCTGCCGCCGATGATCCGGATTGATGTCAGCCCGGATCTGGTCTTTGAAGCCACACCGTCGATGCTGAAGCTGGACGGAACGGTCAATATTCCGTGGGCGCGGATCACCGTGCATGAAGTACCGGAGTCCGCCGTCAGCGCCACATCCGACGAAGTGATGCTGGATGACAACTTACAGCCAATCCGTGAGAAACAGACCAGTATTCCGATCCTGAGTAATCTGCGGATCCATATCGGTGATGATGTGCTGCTCGATGCCTTTGGTCTGAAAGCAAAACTGACCGGGGATCTGAAAGTCGCCCAGGATAAACAGGGTCTGGGGCTCAACGGCCAGGTGGATATTCCGCGCGGGCGTTTCCATGCTTACGGGCAGGATCTGCTGGTGCGCAAAGGACAGATCCTGTTCTCCGGTCCGGCTGATCAGCCGTTCCTTAATCTGGAAGCTATCCGTAACCCGGATAACACTGCTAACGGCGTGATCGCGGGTGTCCGGGTGACCGGGCTTGCCGACAGACCGAAAGTGGAAATATTTTCTGATCCGGCCATGTCCCAGGAAAATGCGCTCTCTTATCTGCTGCGCGGTGAGGGGCTGGATTCCGGTGACGCAGACAGTTCGCAGATGACATCCATGCTTATCAGCCTAGGGGTGGCACAAAGCGGGCAGTTAGTCGGAAAAATTGGTGAAACATTCGGTATTTCGGATCTGGCGCTGGATACCCAGGGCGTGGGCGATAAGTCGCAGGTTGTGGTCAGCGGTAAGATAACCAACGACCTGCAGGTAAAATATGGTGTCGGTATATTTGACTCTTTAGCGACCTTAACGTTACGCTATAGGTTAATGCCCAGGTTATATCTGGAAGCGGTGTCTGGTGTTAACCAGGCGATCGATCTGCTTTATCAGTTTGAGTTTTAATATATGCGAGTGATCGTTTATGGCAGTTTGCGGCAGAAACAGGGCAACCATCATTGGATGACCTATGCCGCCCTGCTGGGAGAATATACGCTTGAAGGCTATGACCTGTATGATTTGGGACACTATCCTGCGGTGGTACCGGGAACCGGTTCGATCGAATGTGAAGTGTACCGGATCTCCTCGTCGATCCTGACTGAGCTGGATGAATTAAAAAAAGATGGTCAGGATTACCGGCGTGAATTGGTTTCAACGCCGTACGGCAGTGCCTGGATTTACTTATATCAGCGTCCGGTGGACGGACTGGTGAAGATAAATTGCGGGGACTGGCTGAAACGGCACGAGGCAGAAGGCCCGGAAAGCGAATGATTTCCCTGTGAATAAAAAAACCGCTGTGAAAACAGCGGTTTTTTTTGTCTCTGAAACGGACTGCGGATTATTTTTTCGCAGCGCGTTCGAAAGAAGCAATGATTTCAGCTTTGGCGGCAGCAGCATCTTCCCAGCCGTCAACTTTCACCCATTTGCCTTTTTCGAGATCTTTGTAGTGCTCGAAGAAGTGAGTGATCTGAGCTTTCAGCAGCTCAGGCAGATCGTTCACATCTTTAATGTGATCGTATTCTTTGCTCAGTTTGGTGTGCGGAACCGCAACCAGTTTGGCATCTTCACCGGATTCGTCGGTCATTTTCAGCACGCCGACAGGACGGCAGCGGATCACTGAACCCGGCTGTAACGGATACGGAGTCGGAACCAGCACGTCTACCGGATCACCATCCAGAGATAAGGTGTGGTTGATGTAACCGTAGTTACACGGGTAGAACATAGCGGTTGACATGAAACGGTCAACAAACAGTGCACCGGATTCTTTATCAACTTCGTATTTAATCGGATCTGCGTTGGCAGGGATTTCGATAACAACATAGATATCTTCTGGCAGCTCTTTACCTGCCGGAACATTATTCAGGCTCATGAACGGATTCCTTAATCTTCAGAACAAATAGCGTGGCAGATATTATAACGAAAAAAAGGCGGTGGTATACCGCCTTTTCCTTCGCTTACTGTTGGTTACTTCCCGTTTTCGTCCGGGAATTCCGCCATAAAGCTTTCGGCTTTCTCTACCATTGCGCGGGTACCGACAAAGTACGGCGAACGCTGGTGGAGTTTTTCCGGAATGATATCGAGGATACGGTTCTTACCGTCACTTGCTTTACCGCCGGCCTGTTCCGCGAGGAATGACATCGGGTTGCACTCATACAGCAGACGCAGTTTGCCGTTCGGGTGGCTTGCGGTGCTCGGGTAGATGTAAATTCCGCCCTTGAGCAGGTTGCGGTGGAAATCCGCCACCAGAGAGCCGATATAACGGGTGGTGTACGGGCGGTCAGTTGCCGGATCTTCTTCTTGGCAGTATTTGATGTATTTTTTCACGCCGACAGGGAAACGGATGTAGTTCCCTTCGTTGATGGAATACATTTTACCGTTTTCCGGGAATTTCATATCCGCCTGGCACAGGCAGAACACACCCAGAGACGGGTCATAGGTGAAGGCGTGAACACCGTTACCGGTGGTATAAACCAGCATGGTGGAAGAGCCGTAAACCACATAACCGGCAGCAACCTGGCGGTTACCCGGCTGGAGGAAGTCAGCTTCGGTGACCGGCTGGCCCAGCGGGGTGATACGGTGATAAATAGAGAAAATAGTACCGACTGACACATTCACATCAATATTGGATGAGCCGTCGAGCGGATCCATCAGAACCACATATTTGGCGTTTTCCGCACGGCCGCCCTCAAAAACAACAATGTCGTCTTCTTCTTCGGAGGCAATACCGGCAACTTCACCACGGGCTTTCAGCGCGGCTTTCAGTTTCTCGTTGGCATAGAGATCCAGTTTCATCTGGACTTCGCCCTGCACGTTTGAGATACCATTAGTACCAAGGATATCAACCAGCCCGGCTTTGTTGATATCACGGTGAATAATCTTAGCGCCTAACTTAATCGCGGAGAGGAGTGCAGTCAGTTCTCCGGTGGCGTGAGAAAAGTCCTGCTGTTTTTCGACGATAAATTCGCCTAATGTTTTCATGACGTACGTCCTGAAGTGGGTGAAATAAAAGTATTACGAAAGCGGTTGCCCGTAAACGCGGGTGCAAGTTTAGCCAAAGAAAATCATAATTGATAGGCTAATCCGTTTCAGTTCTTTTGAGAGATGGTTAGAATAGTGACCAACGTCATGCTATTGGATAAAAAATAATGCATATTCATATTCTCGGTATCTGCGGCACCTTCATGGGCAGCCTGGCTATCCTGGCCCGTGCACAGGGGCACAAAGTGACCGGTTCGGATCAGAATGTCTACCCGCCGATGAGTGATTTACTGACAGAGCAGGGGATCGAGCTGATTCAGGGTTATGACCCGGCTCAGCTGACGCCGCGCCCGGATATGGTGGTGATCGGCAATGCCATGAAACGCGGAAACCCGTGTGTCGAGGCGGTGCTGAACCAGGGAATTCCTTACACTTCAGGGCCGCAGTGGCTGCATGACCATGTACTGCCGGAGCGCTGGGTGCTGGCGGTTGCCGGGACTCACGGCAAAACCACCACTGCAGGTATGCTGGCGTGGATTCTGGAAGACTGCGGCTATCAGCCGGGCTTTCTGATCGGCGGTGTCCCGGGGAACTTTGATGTTTCCGCCACGCTGGGTAACAGTCCGTTCTTTGTTATCGAAGCGGATGAATATGACTGTGCATTCTTTGATAAGCGCTCAAAATTTGTTCACTACAGCCCGCGCACACTGCTGCTCAACAACCTCGAGTTTGATCACGCGGATATCTTTGAAAACCTCGCGGCGATTGAAAAACAGTTCCATCATCTGGTACGTGTGGTGCCGGGTGACGGCAAAATTATCGCCCCGGCGCAGGATGCCAATCTGAAACAGGTGCTCAGTATGGGCTGCTGGAGTGAGGAAGAATACACCGGCGACAACGCCCGCTGGCAGGCAGAGAAAGTCACCAACGACTGCGGTGAGTTCGATGTGCGTTATGACGGTGAAATCAGCGGTCGTGTGACCTGGGGACTGGTGGGCGAGCATAATATGCAGAACGCCCTGATGGCGGTGGCTGCCGCACATCACGTCGGTGTGCCGGTCGCGGAAGCCTGCCGTGCGCTGGGTAAATTTATCAACGCCCGCCGCCGCCTTGAGCTGCGCGGTGAGGTGAACGGTATCAGTGTCTATGATGACTTTGCGCATCACCCGACGGCGATTCTGGCCACATTACAGGCGCTGCGCAGTAAAGTCGGCGGTACCGCCCGCATCCTGGTGGTTCTGGAGCCGCGTTCAAACACCATGAAAATGGGGATCAGCAAAGACGATATCGCGCCTGCGCTGGGTCGTGCGGATGAAGTCTTTATCTTCCAGCCGGCGAATATTCCGTGGCTGGTCAGTGAAATTACCGAGCGTTGTGTACAACCGGCATACTGGAGCGGTGACCTGGATGCGCTGACCAATATGGTGGCCGAACATGCACAGCCGGGGGATCATATCCTGGTGATGAGCAACGGCAGCTTCGGTGGTATCCACGATAAACTGCTGGAAAAACTGAAGTAATCTGAGCAAGAATAAAAAACCGCGCGGTGCATCAGTACCACGCGGTTTTTTTATGATTAACGGCGGATTACAGTTCCTGCTCGAACAGGGCGAGAATCGCTTCGTAGAGCTGTTCTGTGGTGAAATCTTTGGCCGGTGTCGAGAAAATAGTGTCATCCCCGGCGATACTGCCGAGAATGCCCTCGGATTTGCCGATGGAGTCCAGCAGACGGGCAATCAGCTGTGCTGCTCCCGGACTGGTACGGATAACCACAACCGAGTCATTGTAATCAATATCCAGCACCAGGTTTTTTAACGGGCTGGTGGCTGTCGGAACACCCAGTTCCGCAGGCAGACAGTAAACCATTTCCATTTTCGCGTTACGGGTGCGGACAGCACCGAACTTGGTCAGCATCCTGGAAATCTTGGACTGGTTAATATTCTCAAAGCCCTCTTCCTGCAGGGCGGTGACGATCTCCCCCTGAGAGCTGAATTTCTCTTCTTTCAACAGCGCCTTAAACGCCTTGATCAGATCTTCCTGTTTAGAAGGTGCGCGCATAGTCTTTCCTGCAAATTTGGATACGAACCTTATTATTATGCGGAAAAATGCATTTTTATGCAAATTAAACCCTGTGGTCTGACCGGGGGAAACCGCATTAATGGTCAAAACTGGTGATCAGCTCACGTAATTGACATTGCTTATGACTCTGACCGGGTTATCACCGGAGGTAAATATATTGTTAATTAAATGAGGTTGTTATCAGTTACGCATCGGTATATTAACGTGCATGACTATAAGTGCACTTAAAGTAAAATAATTGTCAAAATAGTGTTCCTTATCTCATTAACAGATAAGCGATTTGTTTAGAATGGATAACAATAGACAAACAGATTCAAATGCGTGAATATGCAATCAGTCTGTTAAAATATTGTATTCACAGCCCTCATGCACGGATTGGCGCCTGATGCGCAATCGTGCTAACCGTCCCAAGTTAAGGAGTCTCAGGATGAAAGTTGCAGTTCTCGGAGCAGCAGGTGGTATTGGTCAGGCTCTCGCCCTTCTTCTTAAAACCCAGCTTCCTTCAGGTTCAGATCTTACTTTATATGATATCGCACCGGTCACACCGGGTGTGGCAAAAGATCTCAGCCATATCCCGACCGATGTCCGGATCACCGGATTCGCGGGAGAGGATCCTACCCCTGCATTAGAAGGCGCGGATATTGTCCTGATTTCTGCCGGTGTGGCCCGTAAACCCGGCATGGATCGTTCTGATCTGTTTAATGTTAACGCGGGGATCGTCCGCAATCTGGTGGAAAAAATTGCCAAAACCTGTCCGAAAGCATTAATCGGCATTATCACCAACCCGGTGAACACCACAGTGGCGATCGCGGCAGAAGTGCTGAAAAAAGCCGGTGTGTATGACAAAAATCGCCTGTTCGGCGTGACCACGCTGGACATTATCCGTTCCAACACCTTTGTGGCGGAACTGAAAGGCAAGAAACCACAGGAGCTGGAAGTGCCGGTTATCGGCGGCCACTCCGGTGTGACCATTCTGCCGCTGCTGTCTCAGATCCCGGGTGTCAGCTTCAGCGACGCGGAAATCGACAGCCTGACCAAACGCATCCAGAACGCCGGTACTGAAGTGGTGGAAGCCAAAGCAGGCGGTGGGTCCGCAACGCTCTCTATGGGCCAGGCAGCCGCGCGTTTCGGCCTGTCACTGGTTCGCGCCATGCAGGGTGAAAGCAATGTGGTGGAATGCACTTATACCGAAGGTGACGGCAAATACGCCCGTTTCTTCGCCCAGCCGGTCGTGTTAGGCAAGAACGGTGTTGAGAAGCGTCTGGACATTGGTTCACTCAGTGCATATGAAGAGAAAGCACTGAACGGCATGCTGGATGTGCTGAAGGCCGATATTGCGCTTGGTGAGAAATTTATTAACAGCTGAATTATTAAATAGTTGTATTTATTTTTTTGAGCCGTAAATAAAACCGCTAATTACGATTAGCGGTTTTATTGTTTTTATAAGTATATATTGAAATTAATTAGTTACCTTCACTCTTATTTTCCTATCTAATAATTCACCTGTGATAGAATTAAAATAACGGCTGGGCCAAATCTCTGACGGATGGACGGCGAGAAAGTCTGCGATGAGCCATTCACCCTTCGGCCACGGCCGGGAAAGCGCGTTAGCAAGCGTTGAGGAGCTGAGTCCCGCACTGCGCGACAAGGCGGCTAGGGTTGTCCCCCGTTTCTTCAGCGATGCAATTATATCAGCAGGGTGCCAGTCAGATTTACCGGAATCCATATATTGAGTCCTTTTTATTTTAGATTAATGTTGTGTTAGTGGTATAAATAACGGGTTGCCATCACATTAAAGATGAACCCAATTCGTTATTAAGAAAATAAAATACCATTATTTTTCTAAATATTTTCTTAAATTTTTTCTTAAAAATATCTTTTTTGAACTCTGTTACAGAATTAAGAAACAGAATGAAAATGGGCAGGTAACACAAAGGAATGAATGAAGTAAGCATATTTACTTACTTAACATAAGGAGTTTGTTGATGAAACAAAAGCGGTTTTTACCTGTTATCAGGCGTGATACGCCAGCAGCAGCACTGAGTCGGATCTCATTTTCTGCCCGGTGGTCATTGTAGTCAGTGTTTACCGTTATTGTAATAAAATATGCCGATTATTCACAAAAAGATGATGTTTTATCCTTGCGTTTGTAAAATATTCTCGTGAAAATCGGAATGAATCCGGAAGCTGTTGAAAAATTCAGTGTAGCTAAAGCATTTGTCATTTTTAGGAAAGTGCCCGGCAAATTCACGCAGTTTAAGCACGGAAATTGCCGATTTTTTGCTGAAAATGGGTTGCAGGAGAAAAGATGAAAAAAGAATGGTATTCCGCGAAGGAATTGGTTGGTTTGGCGGGCTTGCCATCATCTCCTCAAGGTGTCAACCTGATGGCGAGACGGGAAGGCTGGCATCAGCGGCGCAAGCGCGGCGTGCAGGGAAAAGCAGTCGAATACAGTATCGATAGTCTGCCGGATGAAGTTCAGGCGATCCTGCATGCATGTGATAACAGCGCGAGCTATCAGGCGAAACGGCAGGATGCGTTTCTGATCTGGGTGGAAGCCTATTATCAGCTGACCAGAGAGGAACGGGAGAAAATTGTCACGTTCATTCTGCGGGAAGGGCTGGCTAAACTGATCCAGCATCTTGATGCACAGGAGCTTCCGGGCAGCCGGGAGCCGGACGAAAAACCGGAATAAAAAAACGGGATCTGTGAAGATCCCGTTTTCTCATGCAATGATCAGGCTGAGCGGCGGACTGCGATATGGGCCAGGCCGGCCAGTGCATCTTTGTACTGTGAGTCCGGCAGTGCGGACAGGGCTGCGATAGCTTTGTCCGCTTCTTCTTCGGCGCGGGCATAGGTGTAAGCCAGAGATCCGCAGCGCTTCATGGTTGCAAGAACCTGCTCCAGCAGGTGACGTCCGTTACCTTGTTCAATCGCCTGACGGATCAGCGCGGATTCTTCCGCATTACCGTTGTGCATGGCGTGGAGCAGCGGGAGCGTCGGTTTGCCTTCGTCGAGATCATCCCCGGTATTTTTGCCGAGTGTCGCGTTATCCGCATCATAATCCAGAACATCATCGATCAGCTGAAACGCGGTACCGAGAAAGCGGCCGTAATCCTGAAGGGCCTTTTCCTGTTCCGGTGTGGCACCGGCCAGAATTGCCGCAGATTGTGAGGCAGCCTCAAACAGGCGGGCAGTTTTGCTGTAGATAACCTGCATGTAATCCGCTTCGCTGATATCCGGATCGTTGCAGTTCATCAGCTGCAGCACTTCTCCTTCCGCGATCACGTTTGTCGCTTCTGACATCAGTTTCAGCACACGCATGGAATCCAGATCCGTCATCATCTGAAAGGATCGTGTGTAGATAAAATCCCCGACCAGCACACTGGCGGCATTGCCGAACACTTCGTTGGCTGTCTGTTTGCCGCGGCGCATGTCGGATTCATCCACCACATCGTCGTGCAGCAGGGTGGCGGTATGAATAAATTCGATCAGAGCCGCCACCTGAATATGTTTGTCGCCGTCATAGCCCAGAGCCCGGCCGGTCAGCACAGCGATCATCGGGCGGATCCGTTTCCCGCCGCCGCTGATAATGTAGTAACCCAGCTGGTTGATAAGCGATACGTCCGAGGTCAGCTGTTTTTGAATCTTTTGATTGACTGCGGTCATATCATCCGCAGTCAGCGCGATTATTTGTTCTGAGTTCATATGACTTGCTTTAACCTTGTTTTTGACATCCCGATCAAAGGTAATGGTTTATGATAGCAGCGTTTTTTTATATTTTATGATTGTACTGTAAAAAAGCTGCAAATAAACGGCTATCTGTAAAGTGACGTTTTTTTACCATTAGATCGTTTTCAGCACTTGTCATTTGCAGCGTTTTTGCGTAAAATCCGCGCCCTATTGTGAATAATTTTATAGTGCACTCTGAGAATCAAATTTTATGGGGTGTGCGGAAAGCGGAGTTAATATGTACGCGGTTTTCCAAAGTGGTGGTAAACAACACCGGGTCAGCGAAGGTCAAATCGTTCGCTTGGAAAAGCTGGACATCGCAACAGGTGAAACTGTTGAGTTTGACCAGGTTCTGATGGTTGCAAATGGTGAAGACATCAAGATCGGCGCTCCAGTCGTTGAAGGTGTTAAAATTAAAGCTGAAGTGGTTACACACGGTCGCGGCGATAAAATTAAAATCGTTAAGTTCCGTCGTCGTAAACACAGCCGGAAACAGCAGGGCCACCGTCAGTGGTTCACTGATGTTAAAATTACCGGTATCGCTTAAGTTAATAGGAGAGCAGATCAATGGCACACAAAAAGGCTGGCGGCTCGACTCGAAACGGTCGCGATTCTGAAGCAAAACGTCTGGGTGTAAAACGTTTCGGTGGTGAAGCTGTATTAGCAGGCAGCATCATCGTTCGTCAGCGTGGTACTAAATTCCACGCAGGCAGCAACGTAGGTTGCGGTCGCGACCACACTCTGTTCGCGTTAGCTGACGGAAAAGTCAAATTCGAAGTTAAAGGCCCGAAAAACCGTAAATTCATCAGCATCGAAGCTGAATAAGTTTTTCACGTCTTAACCGAGTCCGAAAGCCCTGCAAACCTTTTGCAGGGCTTTTTATATGCGTAAAACGTCATCCCGGGTCATACTGAACCGGTAGTCCGGACACGGCAACGTTACGGAGAAAAGTAATGAAATTTGTAGATGAAGCTAAAATCCTGGTTGTGGCAGGAGATGGCGGCAACGGATGCGTGAGCTTCCGTCGCGAAAAATATATTCCGAAAGGCGGACCAGACGGCGGAGACGGCGGCGATGGCGGTGATGTATACCTCCAGGCCGATGAAAACCTCAATACCCTGATTGATTACCGTTTTGAAAAATCATTCCGCGCTGAGCGGGGTCAAAACGGCCAGAGTCGTGACTGTACCGGTAAACGGGGCAACGATATCACGATTAACGTGCCTGTAGGCACCCGTGTGCGCGATATGACCACCAATGAGGTACTGGCGGACATGTTGCAGCACGGACAGCGTCACATGGTTGCCAAGGGCGGATTTCACGGCCTGGGTAACGCACGCTTTAAATCATCCGTTAACCGTGCACCGCGTCAGCGCACTATGGGTACCCCGGGCGAAACCCGCGAACTCATGATGGAACTGATGCTGCTGGCTGACGTCGGGATGCTGGGGATGCCGAATGCCGGTAAATCCACCTTTATCCGTTCTGTCTCTGCGGCAAAACCAAAAGTGGCGGACTATCCGTTCACCACACTGGTACCGAGCCTGGGTGTGGTGCGGATGGATAACTCACAGAGCTTCGTGGTCGCGGATATCCCGGGACTGATCGAAGGCGCATCTGACGGTGCCGGTCTGGGGATCCGTTTCCTGAAGCATCTGGAACGCTGCCGCGTGCTGCTGCACCTGATCGACATCTGTCCGGTGGATGAAAGTGATCCGGTGGAAAATGCGAAGATCATTGTCGGTGAACTGGAAAAATACAGTGAGAAGCTGGCAGAGAAGCCGCGCTGGCTGGTCTTCAACAAAGTCGATCTGATTGATCCTGAAGAAGCGAAAGCCCGTTCTCAGGCGATCGCGGATGCGCTCGGCTGGGAAGATAAATTCTATATGATCTCTGCGGTCAATCACGAAGGCGTGAAAGCACTGTGCTGGGATCTGATGGAATTCCTCAACACCCATGCCCGCGAAGCCGTGGCTGAAGTGCCGGCTGCGGACGCAAAAGTGGACTTTATGTGGGATGATTACCACAAAGAGCAGCTTGAGCAGGCAGAAGACGATGATGACTGGGACGACGACTGGGATGAAGACGACGAAGAAGGTGTCGAGTTCATCTGGAAGAAATAATCGTCAGAATCCTGAGCAAAGAAAAACCCGGTGAATACGCCGGGTTTTTTATTGCCGTTAGTTTTTCAGCAACTCAGTAATTGCGGTATAAATCTTTATATAAATGCCCTTCAAAGCGGACCAGCGGTACACGGCGGCTGCGCTGCTCGGCAGGCGGGACGGCATAAGCGGAAATAAACTGCACGAACGCAATGCGCTGTCCGCTGGCGGTGGTGAGGAATCCGGCCAGGTTATACACGCCCTGTAATGAACCGGTTTTGGCGGAAAGCTTACCGTTAACGCCCGCTTCTGTCAGACCGCCGCGGTATTGCAGTGTGCCGTCATAGCCGGAGAGCGGCAGCATTTTGATAAATTGCAGCTGATCATCATGTTTGGCTATAAATTGCAGCACTTCCATCATGGTTGCCGGGGTGATCAGGTTGTGACGGGACAATCCGGAGCCATCCACCATTACGGTATTGCCCATATCAATACCGGCTTTTTCTTTCAGTACCTGACGGACGGCCTGCTGGCCGGAACGCCAGGTGCCCGGCACGCCGTAATAGCTGCGGCCGATGGTGCGGAAAACTTCATCGGCAATCATATTGTCGGATTTTTTCAGCATTTTGGTCAGCAGAGCATGCAGCGGAGCGGATTGTGTTTGTATCAGTACGGTGCCCGGCTGTTCCGGGTGGGTCTGACGGCGGACATTGCCGCTCAGGGTGATCCCTGCATGGATCAGTTCATTTTTGACGATCGCCCCGGCGTAGCTTGCGCCGTTCTGGACACCGAATGCCAGCGGCAGCGGTTCGCTGCGCTGATTCATACAGCCGGTGATGGTATAGCGGTTCAGTTCACCCGGTACCACATCCAGCTCACAGAAACGCCCTTCGGCAGAGCCGCGTTCGAGGGTTTTGACCTCACTGAACATATTGACCGGATAATACTCCGAGGTGCGGATATAGGCGGTATCGCCGGGTTTTTCCCCCGGGTACAGCGTCACTGAAAAGCAGTTACGGTCGATGATTGCAGCACCCGGCGGGGCACTGAAGCACTGGGTTAAATCATTCCACACCCAGCCCGGCGCTTTGTCATGACTGGCAAAGGCAGAGATATCGATCACCAGATCACCGTCGATGGCCTGTATCCCGGCTTTACGCAGTTCATTGACCATATTGCGGATCTGCTGGCGGGTGAGGGTCGGATCACCGGTAAAACGGGTGATTAAATCCCCTTTCAGGGTAGTGCCCTCAACATGTCCTTTGGTTTCCAGACTGGTGGTAAAACGGAAATCCGGCCCCAGCTGTAACAGGGCGGCAAGTGCCGTCACCACTTTCTGGGTACTGGCGGGCAGCGCCATCTGCTGCCCCTGATATTCCACGATTGGCTGAGAATCGCCCACCCGCTGCGCAATCATCGCCAGGTTTGTACCGGCGGGCAGATATTGGGTATATTGTTCGACCGGGGTGGCTGCTGCACCTGCAGCCAGTAATACTGACAATCCCATCGCATATGCGAGCCGGGTAAAAACATTCATTGAGCGACCTATCCATCACAATCGGGGGTGAGAGCCCGTTATACTAAAGCCACGGACCGGTAAAAGTAAACGATGACCCGCATTGCGCTCCGGGATAGAATACCGGGACAGGATCTCAGTTCAGCCCGCGCGGATAACGCGTCAACCGCGCTGACAGCATCCGCAGTGCGATGGCCGTATCAGCGCAGATTTACACGGTTTTACTTAATAGTAGTGTGCCACACATGGCGCATAAGGTACTGTTATCGTTTAATCAGGATGATATGACTATTACTTAGGAATGATTCAGAGGTAGAGAATGAAACAAATCCCTATGACGGTACGCGGCGCAGACCAACTGCGTGAAGAATTAGAATTTCTCAAAAATGAGCGCCGTCCGAAAATTATCGCTGATATCGCGGAAGCCCGCGAGCACGGCGATCTGAAAGAAAACGCAGAATATCACGCCGCCCGTGAGCAGCAGGGTTTCTGTGAAGGCCGTATTCAGGAGATCGAAGCCAAGCTCTCCAATGCGCAGGTGATTGATGTCACCAAAATGACCAACAATGGCCGGATTATTTTCGGTGCGACTGTTACCGTTTTTAACGTCGCAACGGATGAAGAGCAGACTTACCGCATCGTGGGTGATGATGAGGCTGATATCAAATCAAACCTGCTGTCAGTGAACTCTCCGATTGCCCGCGGCCTTATCGGTAAAGAGGTTGACGACGTGGTTGTCATCCAGACACCGGGCGGTGAAGTTGAGTATGAAGTCATCAATGTGGAATACCTGTAAGCTGCGTCGTAAAAAAACAGCACAATACGGATATTTCATCAGAAAAATGCAGTGAAAGGCGTTTTTACTGAACTTTACATTCGGGTGGCAGAGCACTGAGGCGGCCCGGATATGAAGAAAATCTGAAAGGAATGCCACCGGCCGGACGATATCGTCAGAAATCATCTGCCGGTGGCATTTTTTTATAAATATGCAATTATCATTTAGGTAAAATGATCTTCCGGGCTTCCGACGGACGGTAGAGCACCAGAATTTTACCGATAATCTGCACATTGTAAGCACCGGTTTCACGCACAATCGCATCTGCAATCAAGGTTTTCATTTCACGGTCTTCGCCCGCGATTTTAACTTTGATAAGCTCATGATGTGTAAGAGCCACTTCAGTTTCTGCGAGTACGCCTTCAGTCAGACCGTTGTTGCCAATCATGACAACCGGGTTCAGATGATGAGCGAGTGCTTTCAGGTGCTGGACTTGTTTTTTAGTGAGGTTCATCGTTTTTTTTGCTTAATAACTATTGAAAACGGTGTATTCTACCGCCATATCATGCTTATCACCATCATTAGGTGAGGAGTACTGTCTGCGGTAACGGGACTTTTCGTCCGGTTATGCGAAAAAACTGAGTCAGAAATAACAGGTTAGTCGGAAAACACAATGGCCAATAAAAAACGTTCAGCAAGCTCCGGGCGCTGGTTACAGGAACATTTTAGTGATAAATATGTTCAGATGGCGCAAAAAAAGGGGCTTCGCTCTCGTGCCTGGTTTAAGCTCGAAGAAATTCAGCAGGGCGATAATATTTTCAGACCGGGCATGACTATTGTGGATCTGGGTGCTGCACCCGGCGGCTGGTCACAATATGCTGTTAATCACATCGGTCAGTCCGGGCGCGTTATTGCCTGTGACCTGTTACCGATGGATCCCATCGTCGGCGTGGATTTCCTTCAGGGCGATTTCCGTGACGAAAACGTGCTGAAAGCTCTGCTGGGGCGCGTGGGAGATAAAAAAGTCCAGGTTGTTATGTCAGACATGGCACCAAATATGAGCGGAACTCCGGCTGTTGATATTCCGCGCGCGATGTATCTGGTTGAGCTGGCACTTGATATGTGCCGTTCTGTTCTGGCACCGGGGGGCAGTTTTATTGTTAAAGTCTTTCAGGGAGATGGCTTTGACGAGTACCTCCGGGAGGTTCGTTCCCTGTTCACGAAAGTGAAAATCCGTAAACCCGATGCTTCGCGGGCCCGATCGCGTGAAGTATACATTGTAGCGACAGGGTGGAAAGTGTAGTACCCTGTGCGTTATTTGTTAACACAGATGTAATAAGAGGTTAATCCCTTGAGTGACATGGCGAAAAACCTAATTCTCTGGCTGGTCATCGCGGTAGTGCTGATGTCGTTGTTCCAGAGTTTTGGCCCAGGCGATTCAAACAGTCGTAAGGTGGACTACTCTACCTTCATCACTGAGTTAGCACAGGATCAGGTGCGCGAAGTCCGTATTTCCAATCGTGATCTTAACGTCAGTAAAAAAGACGGCTCCAAATACACGACGTACCTGCCGATGCAGGACAATCAGCTGCTTAACACCATGCTGAACAAAAACGTCACTGTGGTCGGTGAACCACCGGAAGAGCCGGGTATCCTGACAACCATTTTCATTTCCTGGTTCCCGATGCTGCTGTTAATCGGCGTCTGGATCTTCTTCATGCGCCAGATGCAGGGCGGCGGCGGTAAAGGTGCGATGTCCTTCGGTAAAAGTAAGGCACGCATGCTGACCGAAGATCAGATCAAAACCACCTTTGCGGATGTGGCCGGTTGTGATGAGGCCAAAGAAGAAGTTGGTGAGCTGGTGGAGTATCTGCGTGAGCCGAGCCGCTTCCAGAAACTCGGCGGTAAAATTCCGAAAGGTATTCTGATGGTGGGGCCTCCGGGTACCGGTAAAACGTTGCTGGCAAAAGCGATTGCCGGTGAGGCGAAAGTACCGTTCTTCACCATTTCCGGTTCTGACTTCGTCGAAATGTTCGTGGGTGTGGGTGCGTCCCGTGTCCGTGATATGTTCGAACAGGCGAAGAAAGCAGCGCCATGTATCATCTTTATCGATGAAATCGACGCCGTCGGCCGTCAGCGTGGTGCGGGTCTGGGCGGTGGTCACGATGAACGTGAGCAGACACTGAACCAGATGCTGGTTGAGATGGATGGTTTCGAAGGTAACGAAGGTATTATCGTTATCGCGGCAACCAACCGTCCGGATGTGCTTGACCCTGCGTTACTGCGTCCGGGCCGTTTCGACCGTCAGGTCGTGGTCGGTCTGCCGGATGTGCGCGGACGTGAGCAAATCCTGAAAGTGCATATGCGCCGTGTGCCGTTATCGCCGGACGTTGAACCGTCTGTGCTGGCACGTGGTACACCGGGCTTCTCCGGTGCGGATCTCGCCAACCTGGTGAACGAAGCTGCGCTGTTTGCGGCACGCGGTAATAAACGCGTTGTGACCATGGTCGAGTTCGAAAAAGCAAAAGATAAAATCATGATGGGTGCGGAACGCCGCTCTATGGTGATGACAGAAGAGCAGAAAGCCTCGACTGCCTACCATGAAGCCGGTCACGCTATCATCGGTCGTCTGGTGCCGGAGCATGACCCGGTACACAAAGTGACCATTATTCCGCGCGGACGTGCACTGGGTGTGACCTTCTTCTTACCGGAAGGGGATCAGATCAGCGCCAGCCGTCAGAAACTTGAAAGTCAGATCTCCACCCTGTATGGCGGCCGTCTGGCGGAAGAGATTATCTACGGGCCGGAAAATGTGTCCACAGGCGCATCCAACGACATCAAAGTGGCAACTAACATTGCCCGTAACATGGTGACGCAGTGGGGCTTCTCTGAAAAACTGGGGCCGTTACTGTATGCGGATGAAGACGGTGAAGTGTTCTTAGGCCGTTCTGTGTCAAAAGCACAGCACATGTCTGATGAAACTGCCCGGACTATCGATGAGGAAATCCGCGGGATTATTGAGCGCAATTACAAACGTGCGCGTCAGATCCTGATGGATAACCTGGATATCCTGCACACCATGAAAGATGCATTAATGAAATATGAAACCATTGATGCACCACAGATTGATGATCTGATGAACCGTGTGCCGGTCCGTGAACCTGCGGGCTGGGAAGGTGACAAGCCGAAAGCGGATACCCGTCCGCCGGAAAGCAGTAACCAGGTTCCGGTTCAGGAAGCACCTGAATCATCAGATGACAACAATGCTGCGCCGTCTGAAGACGACAACAAGCAGTCATAATTCATCATTCAGTTGTATGAAGCAGTAATATGAAAAACCCGGCGGAAAATCTGCCGGGTTTTTTTATATCTTTATCCCGCAGGAGTCAGGCATTACAATCACCTCACGATTGAAATAATAAACAGTAAGAAGGCCGGATTATGAAACTTACCGCACGCGGTCAGACACTTTCGCTGGCAACGCCGCAGGTGATGGGGATCCTCAATGTGACCCCGGATTCATTCTCAGACGGCGGTACACACAACACCCCCGCCAAAGCACTGGAACATGCCCGGAAAATGATTGCGGAAGGCGCGACGATTATTGATATCGGCGGTGAATCCACCCGTCCCGGAGCAGCAGAAGTCAGCCCTGAGCAGGAAGCGGAGCGGGTTATCCCGGTTGTGGCAGCGATTGCCCGTGAGTCGGATGTCTGGATTTCAGTGGATACCTCAAAAGCGCTGGTGATCCGCGAAGCCGCAAATGCAGGGGCTCATATTCTCAATGATATCCGCTCATTCAGTGAGCCGGGGGCATTACAGGCGGCGGCACAGAGCGGCCTGCCGGTTTGTGTGATGCATATGCAGGGAGAACCGCGTACCATGCAGCAGGCACCGCACTATCAGAATGTGGTGCGTGAGGTGTATACGTATCTTGAAGCGCAGGTGGCACGCTGTGTGGCGGCCGGAATTGAAAAAAATCACATAATTCTCGATCCGGGCTTCGGTTTCGGAAAAACACTGGCGCATAATTATCAGTTATTGGATAAATTAGACCTGTTTCATAACCTGGGATTACCGGTTCTTGCCGGAATGTCACGAAAATCTATGATTGGCCAGCTGATGGATATTCCCCCGGATGAACGGGTTGCCGGCAGCGTGGCCTGTGCAGTGATTGCCGCGATGAAAGGTGCACAGATTATCCGTGTTCATGATGTGAAAGAAACTGTCCAGGCCATGAAAGTGGTGGAAGCAACCCGTTTAGCGAAGGAAACAAACGACAATGAGTGATCGCAAATACTTTGGTACTGATGGCATCCGCGGAAAAGTGGGTGACAGCCCGATTACCCCTGATTTTGTGCTCAAACTGGGCTGGGCAGCCGGGAAAGTGCTGGCACGTCACGGCTCACGTAAAATTATTATCGGTAAAGATACCCGTATTTCCGGCTATATGCTGGAATCCGCACTGGAAGCCGGTCTTGCCGCCGCAGGGTTATCCGCTTCATTTACCGGCCCGATGCCGACACCGGCGGTCGCTTATCTGACCCGTACTTTCCGTGCCGAGGCCGGTATTGTTATTTCCGCCTCTCATAACCCGTATTATGACAATGGCATCAAATTCTTCTCCATCGACGGCACCAAGCTGCCTGATCACGTGGAAGAAGCGATTGAAGCCGAGATGGAAAAACCACTGACCTGTGTGGAATCCGCCGAACTGGGCCGTGCAAACCGTATTGTGGATGCTGCCGGCCGTTACATCGAATTCTGTAAAGGGACATTCCCGAACGAGCAGAGCCTGAACGGGCTGAAAATGGTGATCGACTGCGCACACGGCGCAACCTATCACATCGCACCGAACGTATTAAGTGAACTGGGTGCGGAAGTGATTGCTATCGGCTGTGATCCGAACGGTATCAACATTAACGAAAAATGCGGTGCAACGGATGTCCGTCAGTTACAGGAACGTGTTCTGGCTGAAGGTGCAGATGTCGGCCTGGCATTTGACGGTGACGGCGACCGCCTGATCATGGTGGATCACCTGGGTGAAAAAGTGGACGGTGACCAGATCCTGTTTATCATTGCCCGCGAAGCACTGCGCCAGGGACAACTGCGCGGTGGTGCTGTCGGCACACTGATGAGTAACATGGGGCTGGAGCTGGCACTGAAACAGCTGGGTATTCCGTTTGAGCGCGCGAAAGTCGGCGACCGTTACGTGCTCGAAAAACTTCAGGAAAAAGGCTGGCGTCTGGGTGCGGAAAACTCCGGCCACATCATCCTGCTGGACAAAACCACTACCGGTGACGGCATTGTGGCGGGTCTTCAGGTACTGAGTGCGATGGTACGCAACAACATGAGCCTGCACGACCTGTGCAGCGGCATGAAACTGCTGCCGCAGGTGCTGGTGAATGTCCGCTTTGCCGGTCAGCACGACCCGCTGACAAGCGAGGAAGTCACCCGCGTGGCACAGGAAGTGGAAAAAGAGCTGAACGGCAAAGGCCGTGTGCTGCTGCGTAAATCCGGTACCGAACCGCTGATCCGTGTGATGGTGGAAGGGGAAGATGAAGCGCAGGTCACTGCAATGGCAAACCGCATTGCAGACGCGGTGAAACGCGTATAATTATTTATGATGTGAATGACAGAGCCGGAAAAAATTATTGCGGTTTCCCCCCGGCTCTGTCAGAATCCGCCCCTTATTGTTGTTTTTTTCCGCAACCGGTGCGCCTGGCTTAAAATAGACTTGCGCGTGCGCGTTTGTTTGGTTAGTATTCTGACCCGCTCAGCAAGGTAATTAGGTTTATCTGTGAGTGTGCAGATTGATACCGAATCAGTCGGTATACCGTACGAGGAATAGGTACACGTTTATGTATACAGCTCTCTTAGTCGTTTTCTTACTTGTTGCGATTGCCTTAGTAGGCATGATCTTAATGCAGCAGGGGAAAGGTGCGGACATGGGTGCTTCGTTCGGTGCAGGCGCGTCTGCAACACTGTTTGGTTCTTCGGGTTCAGGTAACTTCATGACCCGTACCACAGGCATTTTAGCAACACTGTTTTTTGTACTGAGTTTGGTTCTGGGCAACATGACCAGCAATAAAACCGGTACAGGCAGCAAGTTTGATAATCTCGCTCAGCCGGTGCAGACAGAACAGAAAACAGATGTTCCCGCAGCACCAGCAGCTCCTAACAGCGATATTCCGCGCTGATTGTTGCAAGTCTGAAGTAAAAGTTTTAAACGGGATTGATACACACCATCAGTCAGTTCCGTAAAAAAGAGCAGTTCAGTGCCGAGGTGGTGAAATTGGTATACACGCTACCTTGAGGTGGTAGTGCCTACAAAACGGGCGTACGGGTTCAAGTCCCGTCCTCGGCACCATTTAGTTTCACACTTGCGTTTTGCAGGTGATCAGCGTAGAATTTTTCACGTTTCGAACGCGGGATGGAGCAGCATGGCAGCTCGTCGGGCTCATAACCCGAAGGTCGTCGGTTCAAATCCGGCTCCCGCAACCACTTCTTATAACAAATCGTTTTTTCCAATGTTGATTGTATCAACAACTCTTACGTTATCCCTGATTTGGAAAAAAGATTAAGAAGTGTGATGTACACAGGGTCCAGTTGCATAAAGCCCCGAAATTTCGGGGTTTTTTGTTATCAGTCAACAGAGATACTGGGCGTTATGCCCTTTTTTTATGTCCCGGGGGTGGTCTTGTCCACATTAGAGCAGAAATTAACAGAGATGGTCACTGCACCTGTCGAAGCACTCGGTTTTGAGCTTGTCGGCGTGGAGTTTATCCGCGGCCGCGTGTCAACACTGCGTATTTTTATTGATAGTGAAGAGGGTATCACTGTTGATGATTGCGCGGACGTGAGCCACCAGGTCAGTGCCGTTCTTGATGTTGAAGATCCTATTACAACCGTTTATAACCTTGAGGTTTCGTCTCCGGGAATGGAGCGTCCGTTATTTACGGCTGAACATTATCAGCGGTTTACCGGTGAGGAAGTCTCACTGACTTTACGAATCGCAATGCAGAACCGTCGCAGATGGCAGGGTATTATCAAAGCCGTCGACGGTGAAATGATCACGGTTACAGTGGATGGCAAAGACGAAGTGTTCGCACTTGGCAACATCCAGAAAGCTAACCTGGTACCCCACTTTTAATATAAAGTTCAAAAGAGGCAACTAGGATGAATAAAGAAATTCTGGCTGTTGTTGAGGCAGTTTCTAACGAAAAATCGCTTCCTCGTGAGAAAATTTTTGAGGCTCTGGAAACTGCGCTGGCAACCGCCACCAAGAAAAAATACGAACAGGAAATTGATGTTCGTGTGGAAATTGACCGTAAATCCGGTGATTTTGATACCTTCCGCCGCTGGATGGTGGTAGAAGAAGTCACTCAGCCGACCCGTGAAATCACACTGGAAGCGGCTGATTATGAAACGCCGGGCATTCAGGTAGGCGAATATATCGAAGATCAGATTGAATCTGTCACCTTCGACCGTATCACCACTCAGACCGCAAAACAGGTTATCGTACAGAAAGTACGCGAAGCTGAGCGTGCGATGGTGGTTGATCAGTTCCGCGAGCAGCAGGGCGAAATCATCACCGGTGTGGTGAAAAAAGTGAACCGCGAAAACATTACCCTCGATCTGGGGAATAATGCGGAAGCAGTCATTATGCGCGAAGATATGCTGCCGCGTGAGAATTTCCGTCCGGGTGACCGTATCCGCGGAGTTCTGTATGATGTTCGTCCGGAAGCCCGTGGGGCACAATTATTTGTGACCCGTTCCCGTCCGGAAATGCTGGTCGAATTATTTAAAATCGAAGTGCCGGAAATCGGCGAAGAGATTATTGAAATTAAAGCGGCTGCCCGTGATCCCGGTTCCCGTGCGAAAATCGCGGTGAAGACCAATGACAAACGCATCGACCCTGTCGGGGCATGTGTGGGAATGCGCGGCGCCCGCGTTCAGGCCGTTTCCGGTGAGCTGGGCGGCGAGCGGATTGATATCGTGTTGTGGGATGACAACCCGGCGCAATTCGTGATTAATGCAATGGCTCCGGCAGATGTTGCATCCATTGTTGTCGATGAAGACAAATGCACAATGGACGTTGCTGTGGAAAGCAGCAACCTTGCACAGGCCATTGGCCGTAACGGCCAGAATGTGCGTCTCGCTGCACAACTGCTGAAAAAACATCGTGGTGATGACAAATGGGAACTGAACGTCATGACCGCGGAGGAACTTAACGCGAAACACCAGGCGGAAGCACACGCTTCCATTGAAACTTTTGTTAAGCATCTCGACATCGATGAAGATTTCGCAACCTTATTAGTGGAAGAAGGTTTCTCCACACTGGAAGAACTGGCGTATGTGCCGGTCAGCGAACTTCTGGAAATCGACGGCCTCGAAGAGGAAACCGTTGAAGTCCTGCGCGAACGTGCAAAAGCCGCTTTAACAACGCTCGAACTGGCACAGAAAGAGAGCCAGTCAGGTACCACACCGGCGGATGATTTGTTAAACCTTGAAGGCATGGACCGCACACTGGCATTCACCCTGGCTTCCCGTGGTATTTGTACCCTTGAAGATCTCGCAGAGCAGGGTATCGATGACCTCACGGATATCGAAGGTCTGAATGATGAGAAAGCAGGTGAACTCATCATGGCAGCGCGTAATATCTGTTGGTTTGGCGACGATGCATCTTAATTTGTAGCGGGAAGGAGCAGCATGACAGAATCGGTAAAATCACTGGCAGACGAAATTCAGACTTCCGTAGAGCGCCTGGTACAGCAGTTTGCTGATGCCGGCATCAAAAAAACGGCGTCTGATAACGTTTCCCAGCAAGAAAAAGAGGCCCTGCTGGCCCATCTGAACCGCGAACAGGGCGGGGCAAGTCAGCCGGGTAAATTAACACTTCAGCGCAAAACTCGCAGTACGCTGAGTGTTCCGGTAACCGGTGGCAAGAGCAAATCGGTTAATATTGAAGTCCGCAAAAAACGCACATATGTAAACCGCGATGCCGCTGAACAGGCAAAAGCCGCGGAAGAGCAGGCACAGCGTGAAGCGGAAGAGCAGGCAAGACGCGAAGCTGAAGAGCAGGCCCGTCGTGAAGCCGAAGAAAAAGCCAGACAAGAGGCGCAAGCCAAACGTGAGGCTGAAGAAAAGGCAAAACGCGAAGCGGCAGCAGCGAAAGTAACTGAACAAGCGGCAGAACCGGCTAAGCGTGAAGCAGCGGAAAAGAATAACGTGAAAGAAAATAAAGCGAAATCAGCCCCGGCTGATACCCGGGAAAACAGCGAAAAAGTGCGCCGCGAAGCCGAAGCCGCTGAAATCAAACGCAAAGCTGAAGAAGAACAGCAGCGCAAACTTGAAGCTGAAGTGAAACGTGCAGCTGAAGAAGCGCGCCGTCTGGCCGAAGAAAACGGCGAGAAATGGTCTGCTCCTGTCAGTGAAGAAACAGAAAGCGCGGACTATCACACCACCACCTCTGCTCACGCCCGTGAAGCGGAAGATGAAAGTGATGCGAAAGTTGAAGGTGATAACCGCGGCCGCGGCCGTGGCGCGAAAAACGTCCGCCAGAAGAAAAACAACCGTCACTCTGAGAAAGCCGATCGCGAAGAAGCCCGTGCGCAACTGCCGCGCGGTAAGAAACAGCGTAAAGGCAGCTCACTGCAGCAGAGCTTTAACAAGCCGGTTGCAGCGGTTACCCGTGATGTGGTTATCGGTGAAACCATCACTGTTGGTGAATTAGCCAACAAGATGGCGGTAAAAGGTTCTCAGGTCATTAAAACCATGATGAAGATGGGCGCTATGGCGACTATCAACCAGGTGATTGACCAGGAAACCGCACAGCTGGTTGCCGAGGAAATGGGTCACAAAGTTATCCTGCGCCGTGAGAACGAGCTGGAAGAAGCGATCCTGAACGACCGTGACATGGGTGAAGCACAGGCTGAACCACGTGCGCCGGTTGTGACCATCATGGGTCACGTTGACCACGGTAAAACCTCTTTACTGGACTATATCCGTTCCACCAAAGTCGCCTCCGGCGAAGCGGGCGGTATTACCCAGCACATCGGTGCTTACCATGTGACCACCGATAAAGGCGCTATCACGTTCCTGGATACTCCGGGACACGCCGCGTTTACCTCCATGCGTGCCCGTGGTGCGCAGGCAACGGATATCGTTGTTCTGGTTGTCGCAGCGGACGATGGCGTGATGCCGCAGACTATCGAAGCTATCCAGCATGCGAAAGCAGCGGGTGTGCCGGTTGTGGTTGCGGTGAACAAAATTGATAAACCGGAAGCCGATCCGGATCGCGTACGTAACGAACTGTCTCAGTACGGCATCCTCTCTGAAGAGTGGGGCGGTGAGACTCAGTTCATCAGCGTTTCCGCGAAGAAAGGTATCGGTATCGACGATCTGCTCGATGCTATCCTGCTGCAGGCTGAAGTTCTTGAACTGAAAGCAGTGCGTGCCGGTATGGCGAGCGGTGTGGTTATCGAATCTTACCTCGATAAAGGCCGTGGTCCGGTCGCCACTATCCTGGTACAGAGCGGTACACTGAACAAAGGCGATATCGTGCTGTGCGGCTTTGAATACGGCCGTATCCGTGCGATGCGTAACGAACTGGGTCAGGATATCACCGAAGCGGGTCCGTCCATTCCGGTGGAAATCCTGGGTCTGTCCAACGTACCGTCTGCCGGTGATGAAGCGACCGTTGTCCGTGACGAGAAGAAAGCCCGTGAAGTGGCACTCTATCGTCAGGGTAAATTCCGTGATGTGAAACTGGCACGCCAGCAGAAAGCCAAACTGGAAAACATGTTTGCTAACATGGAAAGCGGTAAGGTTTCTGAACTGAACATCGTTCTGAAGACTGATGTGCAGGGTACCTGTGAAGCTATCACCGATTCACTGATGAAACTGTCAACTGATGAAGTCAAAGTGAAAATCATCGGTTCCGGTGTGGGTGGTATCACTGAAACTGACGCCACGCTGGCTGCGGCATCCAACGCGATTATCCTCGGCTTTAACGTCCGTGCGGATGCATCAGCGCGCCGCCTGATTGAAAGCGAAAGCGTTGACCTGCGTTACTATTCCGTAATCTACAGCCTGATTGATGAAATCAAACAGGCAATGAGCGGGATGCTGGCGCCGGAATTCAAACAGGAAATCATGGGTCTGGCAGAAGTCCGTGATGTGTTCCGTTCACCGAAATTCGGTGCCATCGCCGGTTGTATGGTGACGGAAGGAACTATCAAACGTAATAACCCTATCCGCGTTCTGCGTGACAACGTGGTTATCTATGAAGGTGAGCTGGAATCTCTGCGCCGCTTCAAAGATGACGTTGCTGAAGTCCGTAACGGGATGGAATGTGGTATCGGTGTCAAGAACTACAATGATGTCCGCCCGGGAGACATGATTGAAGTCTTCCAGGTGATTGAAGTTCAGCGAACTATCTGATCACCTGACGGTATGACATAACATGATATAATTGGGGGGCTTATGGCCCCCCGAATTTTCAGGAGAGAAACTATGGCGAGAGAATTCAGCCGTACTCAGCGCGTTTCACAGGAAATTCAGAAAGAAATTGCGATTATCCTGCAGCGTGAAATTAAAGATCCCCGTGTGGGGATGGCAACGGTATCCGGCGTGGATTTATCCCGCGATATGGCCTATGCCACGGTATTTGTCACCTTTCTGAACTTTATGGATGAAGACCATAATTCAGAGCAGGTGAAAACAGGTATCAAAGTCTTAAATGATATTTCCGGCTACATTCGTTCCCTGCTGGGGAAAGAGATGCGCCTGCGCATTATTCCGGAACTTAAATTTGAATATGACAGCTCTCTGGTCGAAGGGATGCGTATGTCTAACCTGGTGTCTGATGTGATCAAACACGACCTGGATATGCGTAAATCTGCGGACGACAAAGAGGGTAACTGATGGCACGCCGTCGTCGTGGCCGTAATATTAACGGCATTGTCCTGCTGGATAAACCGCAGGACATTTCATCCAATGATGCATTACAGAAGGTCCGCCGTCTGTTTAATGCCGCCAAGGCCGGTCACACCGGCGCGCTGGATCCGCTGGCGACCGGTATGCTGCCGGTCTGCCTCGGTGAAGCAACCAAGTTTTCACAGTTCCTGCTGGATTCCGACAAACGTTACCGCGTGATTGCCCGCCTGGGGCAGCGTACGGACACCTCAGACTCACAGGGTGAGGTGATCAGTGAGCGCCCGCTGTCATTCACGGCGGAACAGCTTGCGGCTGCCCTGGAGTCATTCAGGGGCGATACCTTACAGGTACCGTCCATGTATTCCGCGCTCAAGCATCAGGGACGTCCGCTGTATGAGTATGCCCGCAAAGGCATCACCATAGAGCGGGAAGCCCGCCCGATCACGGTGTATGAACTGCTGTTTATCCGCCATGAAGGGGAAGAGCTGGAGCTGGAAATTCACTGCTCGAAAGGCACCTATATCCGCACTATCATTGATGATCTCGGTGAGAAACTCGGTTGCGGTGCTCACGTGACTATGCTGCGCCGGCTGCAGGTGGCCACGTATCCGGCAGAACGGATGGTGACACTGGAACAGCTTCAGGAAATGCGGCGTGTGGCGGATGAGGCTGAAACTCCGCTCGAAACCGCACTGGATCCGCTGTTGCTGCCGATGGATACCGCCGTGTCACATTTCCCGCAGGTCAATCTGACGGACGTGACTGCCGGGTATTTTAAGCTGGGGCAGCCGGTACGGGCTCCGCACGACCTGGCACCGGAGACATTAACCCGCGTAACGCAGGGTGATGACGCGCAGTTTATCGGCCTTGCGGTGATCAGTGAGGACGGGCTGGTGGCACCGCGCCGTCTTGTTGTGGAATACACGGAATAAGCATTGCCGCATCTTGCGTTCAGGGCGCAGGCGGCGTAGAATAACGCGGCAATTTCCCTGAGATGCTGAATTAGAGATCGGCACTCATTTTTATTAATCAAAGTATATTTGGAGTTCTATTATGTCTCTAAGCACTGAAGCGAAAGCGAAAATTGTCGCTGATTTCGGTCGTGGCGAAAACGACACCGGTTCAAGCGAAGTTCAGATTGCGCTGCTGACTGCACAGATCAACCACCTGCAGGGTCACTTTGCAGAGCACAAAAAAGATCACCACAGCCGTCGTGGTCTGCTGCGTATGGTTGCTCAGCGTCGTAAGCTCCTGAACTATCTGAAAGGCAAAGACTTAGCAAGCTATACCTCAATTCTTGAGCGTCTGGGCCTGCGTCGCTAATTCAGACAAGTTTCAGTGGAAAGGGGCCGACGGCCCCTTTTCTTCTGAATGCGGCACACTGAGCTGTTGCCGCAATAATAACGATTCTTCGGTACAGCTATTCGCGCGGCTAATGAGAGCACTTTCCGGCAGCAGGAAAAGGTTGTCATTAGTCGCGAGGATGTATCTGAAGGAACCATTTCACTACTTACCCCTGCCGGGGTGAGAGACCCAGAAGGATATTATTTTGTTAAATCCGACAATCCGTAAATTCCAGTATGGTCAGCACACTGTCACTATCGAAACCGGCATGATGGCCCGTCAGGCGACAGCAGCTGTAATGGTTAACATGGACGACACCGCGGTATTCGTTACCGTTGTCGGCCAGAAAAAAATGAAACCGGGCCAGGACTTCTTCCCGCTGACCGTAAACTATCAGGAGCGTACTTACGCTGCCGGCCGTATTCCGGGGAGCTTCTTCCGCCGTGAAGGCCGTCCGGGCGAAGGCGAAACCCTGATCGCACGTCTGATTGACCGTCCGTTACGTCCGCTGTTCCCGGAAGGTTTCCTGAACGAAGTTCAGATTATCGCAACCGTGGTGTCTGTGAACCCGCAGGTTAACCCTGATATCGTGGCAATGATTGGTGCCTCAGCGGCGCTGGCACTGTCCGGTATTCCGTTCAACGGCCCGATTGGTGCGGCACGTGTTGGTTTCATCAATGACCAGTATGTTCTGAACCCGACCACTGACGAATTAGCGGTAAGCAAACTGGATCTGGTTGTTGCCGGTACCAAAGGTGCGGTTCTGATGGTTGAATCAGAAGCACAGCTGCTGACCGAAGAACAAATGCTGGGTGCGGTCGTGTTCGGTCACGAGCAGCAGCAGATTGTTATCGAAAACATCAACGCACTGGCCGCTGAAGCCGGTAAGCCGAAGTGGGACTGGCAGCCTGAGCCTGTTAACCAGACTCTGCGTGACCGCGTTGCTGAACTGTCTGAAAAAGCGCTGGGTGATGCTTACCGTATCACTGAGAAACAGGATCGTTACGCACAGGTTGATATCATTAAAGATGCAACCATCAGTGCACTGGAAGCTGAATTTGCCGCACGCGGCGAAGAGCTGACCGGCGAACTGAAACATGAAATCAGCGACATCCTGGCTGCGGTTGAGAAATCTGTTGTCCGTACCCGTGTTCTGAACGGCGAGCCGCGTATCGACGGCCGTGAAAAAGACATGGTCCGCGCACTGGATGTCCGCACCGGTGTTCTGCCGCGTACTCACGGTTCTTCTCTGTTCACCCGTGGTGAAACTCAGGCGCTGGTAACAGCAACTCTGGGTACTGCCCGTGATGCACAGACTCTGGATCAGGTAATGGGTGAAATCACTGACACCTTCCTGTTCCACTACAACTTCCCTCCGTACTGCGTGGGTGAAACCGGTATGGTCGGTTCACCGAAACGTCGTGAAATCGGCCACGGCCGTCTGGCGAAACGTGGTGTGCTGGCAGTGATGCCATCCCAGGAAGAATTCCCGTACACCGTGCGTGTGGTTTCAGAAATCACTGAATCCAATGGTTCTTCTTCTATGGCGTCAGTCTGTGGTGCATCTCTGGCACTGATGGATGCAGGTGTTCCTGTGAAATCAGCGGTTGCCGGTATCGCGATGGGTCTGGTGAAAGAAGACGACAAATTTGTGGTTCTGTCTGATATCCTCGGTGATGAAGACCACCTCGGCGACATGGACTTTAAAGTTGCGGGCAGCCGTGACGGTATCAGCGCCCTGCAGATGGATATCAAAATCGAAGGTATCACCAGCGAAATCATGCAGGTGGCTCTGAACCAGGCCAAAGGTGCGCGTCTGCACATCCTGGGCGTGATGGAACAGGCTATCAACTCACCACGTGCTGATATCTCTGAATTTGCACCGCGCATTCACACCATCCGCATCAACCCGGACAAAATCAAAGACGTTATCGGTAAAGGCGGTTCTGTGATCCGTGCCCTGACCGAAGAAACCGGCACCACTATCGAAATCGAAGATGACGGTACTGTGAAGATTGCTGCAACTGACGGCGATAAAGCGAAGATGGCTATCCGCCGTATCGAAGAAATCACCGCAGAAGTGGAAGTCGGCCGTATCTATAACGGTAAAGTTGTCCGTATCGTTGACTTCGGTGCTTTCGTGGCTATCGGCGGCGGTAAAGAAGGTCTGGTGCATATTTCTCAGATCGCTGACAAACGCGTTGAAAAAGTATCAGATTATCTGGAAATGGGTCAGGAAGTACCGGTCAAGGTACTGGAAATCGACCGTCAGGGTCGTATCCGCCTGAGCATGAAAGAAGCAGTCAGTCAGGATGCAGCTCCGGCTTCGGATGCAACCCCTGATGCAAATAACGCTGAATAAAATTTGACGTAAGTCGTGGCGTCCTGTAAAAAGGGCGCCATTCGGCAAAAAAAGCAAAATGCACTCGGTTATTGTCAGTCAGAGGATTATCCTTTCAGGGATCTGACTTCGGGAGTAGGAAATGAATTTTTTTCTGCGTTGGTGGAGCATTGCAGCTATAATTTTTATCGCAGGATGCAGCAGCGGTAAAAACTGGCACTCCGGGGATTTACTTGCAGTACCCCTGCAACCATCATTACAGCAGGAAGTGATCCTCGCCCGAATGGAACAAATACTGGCAAGCCGGTCATTAACTGAGGACGAGTACGCCCAGCTGCTTTATCAGCGTGGTGTGTTGTACGACAGCCTCGGATTGCGTGCATTGGCACGTAACGATTTTACTGTTGCGTTATCAATGCGTCCGGATATTCCGGAGATATTTAATTACCTGGGCATTTATTTTACGCAGGCAGGCAACTTTGATGCTGCCTATGAAGCGTATGATTCTGTATTAGAGCTTGATCCAACTTATAACTACGCGCGTATGAACCGCGGTATTGCCCTGTATTACGGGGGCCGGTATCCGGTGGCGCGGGATGATTTGCTGGCGTTTTATCAGGATGATCCAAACGATCCGTTCCGCTCGCTGTGGCTTTATCTCGTCGATAAAGAGATAGATCCGAAGAAAGCACTGACCGATTTACGTCAGCGCTATCAGCAGGCGAAAGGCGGACAATGGGGCTGGAATATTGCTGAATTCTATCTCGGCGACATCAGTGAAAAGACACTGCTTGATCGGCTGAAGGAATTCTCAACGGATAACACTTCGCTCGCTGAACATCTCAGTGAAACCTACTTCTATTTAGGTAAATACTACCTGAGTCTGGGGGATACGGACAGCGCTGAAACGCTGTTCAAGCTGACGGTTGCCAACAACGCACACAATTTCGTTGAGCACCGCTACGCATTGTTGGAATTAGCTCTGTTAGGTGATGAAGAACAGGACCTGACGGATTCAGATCCACAATAGCTGACGAACACACTTCAACCCGTTAATTTTTCACCATCGCGAAAGTGATGGGGGGATGTTTTGTTCGTTTTATAATTTTATTTGAGCCAGTTCACACTTTTAAATGAAAACAACCGACATGCTTTCCGATGGGTTGTGTAGACTGGCCGCCATTTTGTATGAGGCACCTTTACATGACCACTGAGACTGAAATCTCTTTTGCTGACATTGGTTTATCAGCTGATATTTTGACTGCACTGGACGACCTGGGCTACGAAAAGCCGTCCCCGATCCAGCAACAATGTATTCCGCACCTGCTTGCCGGACGTGATGTCCTGGGTATGGCACAGACAGGTAGTGGTAAAACGGCGGCATTCGGCCTGCCGTTACTGAACAATATTGATCCGAACCTGAGAGCACCACAGATTCTGGTGCTGGCACCGACCCGCGAATTAGCGGTCCAGGTTGCGGAAGCCTGTACTGATTTCTCCAAACATATGCGTAACGTGAATGTGGTCGCCCTGTACGGCGGTCAGCGTTATGACGTCCAGTTACGCGCTCTGCGTCAGGGGCCACAGGTGGTTGTCGGGACTCCGGGCCGTCTGCTGGATCACTTAAAACGCGGCACCCTGGATTTATCCAACCTGAAAGGTCTGGTACTGGACGAAGCAGATGAAATGCTGCGCATGGGCTTCATCGAAGACGTTGAAACCATCATGAGCCAGATCCCGGCAGAGCATCAGACAGCTCTGTTCTCTGCAACTATGCCGGAAGCTATCCGCCGCATTACCCGTCGTTTCATGAAAGATCCGCAGGAAGTGCGCATTCAGACCAGCGTCACTACCCGTCCGGACATCAGCCAGAGCTACTGGACTGCTTACGGCGCACGTAAGAGCGAAGCACTGGTCCGTTTCCTGGAAGCGGAAGATTTTGATGCGGCGATTATCTTCGTCCGTACCAAAAACGCAACCCTGGAAGTGGCAGAAACTCTGGAGCGTAACGGCTACAACAGCGCTGCACTGAACGGTGACATGAACCAGGCACTGCGTGAGCAGACACTGGAGCGCCTGAAAGACGGTCGTCTGGATATCCTGATTGCAACCGACGTTGCTGCCCGTGGTCTGGACGTTGAGCGTATCAGCCTGGTTGTTAACTACGATATCCCGATGGATGCGGAATCTTATGTTCACCGTATCGGCCGTACCGGTCGTGCGGGCCGCGCCGGCCGCGCTCTGCTGTTCGTTGAAAACCGCGAACGCCGCCTGCTGCGCAACATTGAACGCACCATGAAACTGACCATCCCTGAGGTAGAATTACCGGATGCAGAGATGATCAGCCAGCGCCGCCAGGAAAAATTCGCTGCCACTATCCATGCAGAAATGGAAAGCAGCAACCTGGATCAGTACCGTGCACTGCTGAAAAAACTGGTTCCGGCAGACAGCGATGAGTCTGAAGCAGATATCGATATGGAAACCCTGGCCGCTGTTCTGCTGAAAATGGCAGAAGGTGAGCGCAAACTGATCCTGCCACCGGATGCACCGCGTCGTCCGCGCCGTGAGTTCAACGATCGTGATGATCGCCGCCGCAATGATCGCAACGACCGTTTCGGTGATCGTCCTGAGCGTGGTGATCGTCCGCGCCGTGAACGCCGTGATGTGGGTGATATGGAGCTGTACCGCATTGAAGTGGGCCGTACCGATGGTGTTGAAGTCCGTCACATTGTGGGCGCGATTGCTAACGAAGGTGATATCAACAGCCGTTACATCGGTAACATCAAACTGTTTGATACTCACTCAACTATCGAATTACCGAAAGGTATGCCGACTGATCTGTTACAGCACTTCACCCGTACCCGTGTTATGAACAAACCAATGAACATGACATTAGTCGGTGATGCGAAGCCGTTCAACCGTGAACGCCGCAGCGGTGGTAATGACCGTGGTGGTAACGGTGGCCGCAGTTTCGGTGGTGGTAACCGCCGTGACGGTGAGCGTTCTGACCGTGGCAACAGCGATCGCCGTCCGCAGGGCGAGCGCCGCAGCTTCCGCCGCGAAGAAGGCGGAAACTCCGCACCACGTCGTCGTAGCAATAATGATGCATAATTGATTCTCTGAATCATAAAAAGCCCGGCCGGGGATATCCCTGCCGGGCTTTTTTTATGCGTCCGGATTTTGGTATTAAATCAGCCCCAGCGCTTCCTTCAGGGGTCTGAGGTAGCGGCGGCTGACCGGAATGGTTTCATCGTTACTCAGGATCAGCTCGGCCTGGCCGTTATCGCCCAGCAGGATTTCCCGCAGACGGGTCAGATTGACCAGATACTGCCGGTGGCAGCGCAGCAGCGGGGTACGGGTTTCCAGAGTACGGAGTGTCAGCTCGGTAAATCCTTCCTGGCCGTGTGCGCTCATCACAAACACGCCGCTGATGCGGGAATTGACATACACCACATCCTCAACCGGCATCAGCCAGATACGGTTGTGCCCGCTGCACGGGATATAGCGCAGTTGCTCTGTCTGTTCCGGGGTCTCCGCCGGGCGGATCTGCCCCTGGCGCAGCCGGTTCAGGGTTTTGTCCAGGCGCTCTTTTTCCACCGGTTTGAGCAGATAATCAAACGCATCCTCCTCAAAAGCCTGTAAGGCGTACTCTTCAAAGGCGGTGAGAAAGACAATCGCAGGCCGGTGGCCGGGATCGAGCATACCAACCATTTCCAGCCCGGTGACACGGGGCATCTGAATATCCAGAAACACCACGTCCGGCTTCAGGCGGTGAATTTTTCCGATGGCATCAATGGCGTTGGTGCATTCACCCAGGATATGGATGTCAGGATACGCATCAAGCAGTAATCGCAGGTTTTCCCGGGCCAGTGGCTCATCATCAACAATTAAAACATTCATTGTGTCATTATCATTTTTTTAGTTATCAGGCGGTGCTGCCGCACCTGCCGGTGAGTCGAAGGGTAAGGTCAGAATAATGGTTGTTTTTACTTCCGGCTCGCAGTGAACACTGAGGCCGTATTGTTTACCATAGCGGACTTTGATGCGTTTATCGACCAGCCCCATGCCGAGCCCGTCACTCATCCCGGTCGGCTGATACAGCCCGGCGTTATCGGTGATCAGGATGACAAGCGTATTGCCCTCCGCCCGTGCGCTTATGGTAATTTTTCCCTGCTCAAATATCTGTGATGTACCATGTTTTATCGCATTTTCCACAATGGGCTGTAACGAAAAGACCGGCAGACTGGCTTGTTTCAGCGCATCCGGAATGGCGATATCCACACTGAGCTGCTCACGGAAGCGGGCTTTCTCAATCTGTAAGTAAGCATTCACATGCTCAATTTCGGCCGCGAGAGTGGCTATCTCCCCCGGCCGTTTTAAGTTTTTGCGGAAAAAGGTGGAGAGATTCTGCACCAGATGCCGCGCCTGTTCCGCATCGCGGCGGATCACGGCCTGTAAGGTATTGAGGGCATTAAACAGGAAATGCGGATTCACCTGGGCATGCAGCAATTTTACCTCTGTTTCCAGTAGTGACTGCTTACTTCGCTCAAACTGCCCGGCCAGAATCTGAGCTGACAACAGGCTGGCAATCCCTTCTCCCAGCGTGCGGTTAATGGAGCTGAACAGGCGGTTCTTCACCTCATACAGTTTGATGGTACCGACCACCTGCTTATTCTCCCCGGTCAGCGGGATAACCAGCGTAGAGCCGAGTTTACAGTGCGGATTGATCGAACAGCAGTACGGTGTTTCGTTGCCGTCGGCATAGACCACTTCATTATGGGCAATGGCCTGCCGGGAGTAACGCGAGGCAATCGGCGTGCCCGGCAGATGGTGATCCGCCCCGACACCGATAAACGCCAGCAGTTTTTCCGTATCCGTGATAGCCACGGCGGCGACATTCAGCTCATCATACAGCACCTGTGCCACCTGGCGGCTGTTGGTCTCGTTAAATCCCTGGCGCAGCACGCCGTCCGTACTGATCGCCAGTTTCAATGCCTGGGCGGAAAAGGCACTGGTGTATTTTTCAAAGATAGCGCGTCTGTCCAGCAGGATACGGATAAACATAGCGGCACCGATGGTATTGGCGATAATCATCGGTGCGGCAATATCTTTCACCAGATTCAGCGCTTCATTAAACGGCCGTGCCAGTAACAGAATAATCGCCATCTGCGCCAGTTCGGCAACAAAGGTCACACCGGCCGCTGTCCAGGGATTAAACAGTTTGTTGATCTGCCCGCGCTTCATATAGTAGCGGTGAACCAGGCCGCCGATAAGCCCCTCGACAATAGTGGACACCATACAACTGAACGCCGTCATCCCGCCGAGAGAATAGCGGTGCAGCCCGCCGGTAAAACCGACCAGCAGCCCGACAGACGGTCCGCCGAGCAACCCGCCGAGTACGGAGCCGATAGCCCGTGTGTTGGCGATGGAATCATTGATATTCAGTCCGAAATAGGTGCCCATGACACAGAAAACGGAGAAAATCAGATAGCACATCAGCTTGTGCGGCAGGCGGACAGTCACCTGTAAAACCGGCAGCACCAGCGGCGTTTTGCTGAGCACCCAGGCGATAACCAGGTACACACACATCTGCTGAAGCAGCAGGAAAATCAGGTTGTAGTCATACATTTTTCTGTCGGATCACTTGCCGGAGGAGAATTATTTGTAACTATCTGAGATTTTATATTAAAAATAGTTGTGTAACAGGTGTGTGAGGCTAAGATTGAAGGTATTATGCTGTGATCTGGCGCACAAATATCTTAACGGTTTCAGCTGAAATCAGTGATACTGAAACCTTCCCCTTTCTTCATCGTTTTATCCAGAACAATTTCATTCGGGATGATTCCATTTCGAATAGTTTCACAAGTGATAGTTAAGGCCGAAATCAAGAATGAAAAAAAGAACAATCTATCTGATCCTGCTGATGCTGGTCTTAATTGCGATGGCTGCACTTTTTCGTGCCCACAACCAGTATCTTTTATTACAGGGTGAAGTCGATGCACCGGAGGTTATTGTCTCCTCGAAAGCCAAAGGACGTGTTGTTGAGCGTCTGATTGAGCGCGGTGACGACGTTAAACAGGGACAGGCGCTGATTCGCCTGACCAGCCCGGAGCTGGAAGCACAGGTCGCCTCGTTGGTGGCTGCCCGCGATCAGGCTCAGGCGCAGTTAACCGAGTCCCTGAACGGCACGCGGGAAGAGAGCGTGCGCAACTATGCTGCACAGCTGGCGAAGTCTCAGGCTGAGCTGGCGAATGCACAGCGTGATTTTCAGCGCATGAGCAGCATGGCCGGTAGAGGTTATGTGTCAAAAACCGAGCTTGATCAGTCCCGCCGTGCCCGTGATGTGGCGCAGCAGGGTGTACTGGCCGCCAAAGCTCAGCTCGACCAGGCGAAAAACGGCGACCGCACCGAGCAGCGTCAGCGTTACGAAGCGGCACTTCGCCAGGCAGAACAGAAACTGGCGGAATTAAAAGTCCAGCAGGATGAACTGACAGTTACCGCGCCGGTGACCGGGGAGATCGGGCCGGTTCCGGCTGAAATCGGGGAACTGTTTAATGCAGGCAGCCCGCTGGTGACGATTATCCGCCTGCCGGAAGCGTATTTTGTCTATAACCTGCGTGAGGATATTCTCGCGGATGTGAAAAAAGGCGACAAAATCACCCTGACGGTACCGGCACTGAAAAATCAGGAAATTGAGGCAGAAGTCCGCTATATCGCCCCGATGGGGGATTACGCCACCAAACGCGCCACCCGTGCCACCGGGGATTTTGATCTGAAAACCTTTGAGGTGCGTCTCTATCCGGCACAACCTGTGGACGGGTTAAGACCCGGCATGAGTGCACTGTGGCGCCGGGATAAGTAAGGTGTCACGATGAGAATACCGGTTATCTGGTACAGCTTTCGCCACGCCTTCACACAGGAAACCCGGATGGCTATCCGCAGCCCGGTGTTCCACTGGCTGAGCTGGTTATTTCCGCTGATCTTATTCACACTGATCAGCGCGAACTTTTCAGAGGGAACACTGCTGAATCTGCCGGTCTCTGCGGTGGATTATGACCACAGTCCGCTCTCGCGGACGCTGGTGCGCAATCTGAACGCTGCTTCACACGCCAGTATCACGCCGCGGGATGATCCTTCGGCAGCACTGGAGCGGATGGGCAGTGCGGAAGATTACGCGATCCTGATGATCCCGAAACGTTTTGAAAGTGATGTGCTGGCCGGAAAGCAGCCGACAGTCCGGATGTATTACAACGGGTTATTTTATGCCTCCGGCAGCTATGCGATTCAGGATTTCAGCGGGCTGATAGCAGAACTGAATGCACAGTACCGCACTGTCCTCGCGTCAGAAACGGGCAAGACGCTGCCGAAACTGGCACAGGTGACGATGTCATACGACAGCCTGTTCAATGCCAGCGGCAGTTATATTTATTATCAGCAGTTTGCCGCCACCATCCATATGCTTCAGTTATTTGTTGTCACGCTGACTATTTACAGTATGTCGCGCGGTACCATGCTGCTGACGCTTAAACCGCTGTTCAGTGGTGTTCTGGGGAAACTGGCACCGTATACCCTGTTTTTTACCGCTCTGCTGATGGTGGAACTGGCTGCCCTGGTGACGTTTTCCGGCGCCAAGGTGGCAGGTAACCCGCTGTATATGCTGTTTATCGGCTTCTTTTATGTCATGGCGGCACAGAGTATCGGCCTGCTGCTTTACACATTCACCAGCAATGCGCTGATGGCTTACAGTATGATTGGTATGCTGGTCAGTATCGCCATGGCGTTTTCCGGCATGGCGGTGCCGGAGCTGTCGATGATCCTGCCAGCCAGGATTATCTCTAACCTTGAGCCGCTGACTCACGCACTCAATGCGATGTTTGATATCTTCCTGCGTGAAGTGTCGCTGCTGCATATTCTGTATGTCTGCGCATTATTGCTGATTTATCCGGTGGCTAATGCCTTTTTTGTCCGTAACCGGTTACCGAAGCGGCTGGCATTGCAGGGAGGTGCGGTATGAAACTCTATTTCCAGACGTTCCTGAAAGTCCTGCTGGGAATGCTGGCAAAACCGATGTGGATGCTGCTGGTGGTTTCACTGTGTGTGATGAGCCTGGTGTATGTCCGGCCGGTCTTGTGGGATCTGCCTGTCGCCGTGATTGACCAGGATCACTCCGCAGCCAGCCGCTCACTGATCCGGCAGCTGGATGCAACCGCCAAAGTGGAGCTGCACGGTTATGACAACCTGGAGACGGCACGGCGCGATATGATTATGCGCGAGTTATTCGCCATCATTATTATTCCGACTGATTTTGAGCGAAATATTCTCCAGGGGAAAAATATCACTGTCCCGGTATTCGGGGATGCGACGAACCGTCTTGCCAGCGGGCAGATCCAGCAGGAACTGAGTAAGGCATACCAGGAGTTGCTGGGGGGCTATAACACCCGTATTTTGCAGGATGCGGGCTATACACCGGAACAGGCGTCACTGATTATTTCACCGATACAGTCAGAAACGGTGGCCATGTATAACCCGGGTGTCAGCTTTGCGGCGATTGTATTCCCTGGTCTGCTGGTCATGTTATTACAGCACTCCCTGCTGATAGCCTGTGTCCGTGTCAGTATCGCGGTGCGCAGCACGCCGAAAGGTAAACCGCCGCTGGCGGTGTATCTGGGGGCGCTGAGTGCACTGCTGCCTATCTGGCTGTTTCTCTCGACGGTCTTCTTTGCCCTGTGGCCGTGGGTGCTGGGATACCGCCAGGAAGCGCCGATGTATGAACTATGGCTGCTGACATTCCCGTTCCTGCTGGGAGTACTGGGACTGGGCAAACTTGTTACCGAATGTCTGCGCAGTGTGGAGATGATTTACCTGACACTGGCTTTTGTCACCACTCCGGTCTTTTATATGTCAGGTACTATCTGGCCGTTACAGGCTATGCCGGACTGGGTACGATTTATTGCTTCCGCATTGCCGTCGACCTGGGCGACCAAAGCGATTGCCGGGATCAACCAGATGGATTTACCGTTCAGCAGCGTGCAGAACGATATTATTATGATGCTGGTGCTCGGGATTATTTATACGCTTCTCGGGGTCTTTATCGGTATGTTGCGTGACGGGGAATTACGGCGTATTACGCATTCCCTGCGACGGTTATTCCGGCGGAAAAAAAGAGCCCGTTAAATAAAGGAAATCCCGTTCTCACGGTTTTTGTGGGAAAAGAGGATCAGGGTACGCAACGTGAGGCATAACGCCGGTAAAAGCGGGCGCGCAGATATCGCGCCCGTACTGTTCTGTTACTCAATACCCGCGATCAGCGATATTTCCATACAGGCGCCGAACGGCAGTTGTGCCACAGTGAGTGCATTGCGGCTGTGATAGCCTTTCTCACCAAAAACATCATGGAAAACCTGTGAGCAGGCATTCGCTACCACGTGAGGATCGGTAAAATCCTGTGTACCGTTAATCATGCAGTTCAGGTTGATGATCTTTTTAATCTTATTCAGATCACCAACCGCGCCCTGCAGTGTACCGAGCAGATTAACAGCCAGCTGACGGGCAATTTTCTCACCCTGTTCAATGGTCAGATCCGCCCCGAACTTACCGGTATTTAACTGCTCTCCGGTTTTGGATAAATGGCCGGAGAGGGTAATGGTGTTATCAAAAATCACATACGGCTGAAATTTTGCATCCGGTACAACGACCGGCGGCAGTTCAATATTCAGTGCTTTTAAACGGGCATAAACATCAGTCATGGTTATTTCCTTCCGTTATTCCACCAGTTCCAGGCCCGCCACTTTACGCCAGTAGCCATTGCAGTTTTGTGCCTGTGCCAGATCGAGCGGCTGTGCGCCGGTTTCATTCTGACGGAAATGGTCGATGACCGCCAGATCGTCCGGTGCATCCGGGGAGATCCGCACGATATCCACCAGTCCCTGCATGGAACACAGATCATTGCCGAGGTTATAGCAGTAACCGCTCTGTGTCTGGATCCCGTTAAGGACAAAGACCTGCTGATTTTCCTGCGAGAGTACTTTGCGCCCCTGCGGATAGTTGATGCAGCAGGTTTCGCAGTCATCTTTGGCGCGGTTTTCCGAACGGGCGGTGAAGCAGCGGGCGGAGTAGGCCAGCGGCAGATGGCCGTAGCTCATCACTTCCACTTCAAATTTGTCGCGGATCCCCAGCTCTTCACATTGCTTCAGCAGGTTCACCAGCCAGTCACGGGACAGCTCCACCGGCATGCACCAGCGTGTCATCCCCTGTTTTTGCAGAATTTTCAGCGCCGGGGCGTTATAACAGTTCAGGCCGTGTCCGGCGACAAACGGCAGCCCGCGCTCGTGCAGCATATTAATCACGCCGAAATCATGAGCTTCGATCATAAATTCGCCGTTATCCACCAGTTTGGCGATCTCTTTCAGCTCGGACGGGGCCTGTAACAGTGCCAGCGTGGAGATAACCACCTGCTTGCCGCTTCCGGCAACTGTTTTAGCGAGATTTATCCAGTCATCCGGTTTCATTTCCCGGCGTTTGCTGCACACGGTTTCGCCGAGATAGATAATATCCGCACTGCTTTGCATTGCCTGCTGATAAAACTGTTCCAGTGTTGCTTTCGGCCAGTAATAGAGGACTGAACCTAATGAAAATTGCATCGTTTTTCTCTCCGTTACTGCCATTTGCGGTGATAGGCACCGAGTGTGGTCTGGCGTCCTTCTGACATGCCGCCGAGGGTCTGCATCCACGCGGCATCCGGCGCATAGTTGTCCGGATCGGCTTTGCAGCGGTCGATGGCCTGACGCCATACTTTCGCCACATCAGTCACATAGGCCGGGCTGCGCTGGCGGCCTTCAATTTTCACTGAGGCGATATTCGCCGCCATCAGTTCCGGCAGCAGTTCCAGGGTATTAAGGCTGGTCGGCTCTTCCAGGGCATGGTAAGGCTTGCTGTCCACGCAGTAACGGCCTTTGCAGAGTGTCGGGTAACCGGCGTTCTCATCTGCGCCGTAGCGGTCAATCAGCACATCATTCAGGCGTGATTCCAGCCCCTGCGGGGTCTCCTGCCAGCGGACAAACCGTGCCGGAGAGCAGGCACCGACGGTATTCGGGGATTCCCCGGTCAGGTAGGAGGAGAGGTAGCAGCGGCCTTCCGCCATGATGCACAGGCTGCCGAAAGCAAAGACTTCCAGCGGCACCGGGCTGGTGCGTGCCAGCTGTTTTACCTGATGGATAGAGAGTACACGGGGCAGTACGATACGGTGCACATCAAAGTTGCGCTGATAGAAACGGATAGCTTCGGTATTGGTGGCGGATGCCTGCACAGAGACATGACGCTCAATGTGCGGATAACGCTCCGCAGCATATTCCAGCATGGCGATATCCGCGAGGATCAGGGCATCCGCCCCCAGTTGTGCGGCCATATCCACCGCCCGCTGCCAGCGGCTGAAACCATCCGGATGGGCAAAGGTATTAATCGCGATATGCAGGTGACGCCGGTGGCTGTGAACATAATCCACCGCCTCGGCGAGTTTCTTTTCAGTAAAATTCAGACCGGCGAAGTGACGGGCATTAGTATCATCTTTCAGGCCGATATAAACCGCATCTGCGCCATTATCAATGGCGGCTTTCAGTGCGGGTAAATTACCGGCAGGACACAATAGTTCCATGGTGAGACTCTCAGACTGAATAATAAAAATGATCGGAAATTGTAAATGGCAGGCTAAAAAAGGTATTGACCTGAGGCAGGTTAGTGAACATTTACCGCAAAAAATCACCCGGTTTGCGGATATAAAAGCGGGATGTTCTCTGCGGCAGGAAGAAAATCGGGTATATAATAGAAACAATGACACGAAAAATTGACCGGAATCCTGAGTTATTTCTGCAGATTCTGGCACAATGGCGCAGTAATTCAGATTAAGGAGTCAGTACGGTGTTTGCCAAAATTCGTTCCTCGCTCGTACACAACGGGCCGGCGTTATTGCGGTTCCCGCTGAAATTAACGCCGTTTACCCTGCAAAAACAGGTTCTTCAGCAGGTTCTGGCGCGTCAGTTTGAAGAGGCGCTGACAGAAGGCGATCTCGATTTTCTGGAAAATAAATGGCTGAAGGTGGAAGTCCGTGACCTGGCGCTTCACTGGTATATCAGTAACCGTGACGGCCGTCTGGTGGTCAGTGCGGATGAACAGGAGGATGTCAGCTTCAGCGGTAATGCTAATGATCTGGTGCTGATCGCGGCCCGCAAAGAGGACCCGGATACCCTGTTCTTCCAGCGCCGTCTGCGTATTGAAGGGGATACCGAGCTGGGTCTGTATGTCAAAAACCTGATGGACTCGATTGACCTCGACGGTATGCCGCCGCTGCTGCGCAGCGCATTAATGCAGCTGGCTGAGTTTATTCAGGCCGGGCTGGCGGAAGACGGGGATAAATCGCAGGCAGTGGTGACCTCATGCTGATCCGCACAGAAATTCCGGTTGATGCCGCCGGTATCGATGCACTGCTGCGCAGCGCATTCGGGCGTGACAACGAAGCCGATCTTCTGCATGCACTGCGGGAAGACGGTCTGCTGACCCTGGGTGTGGTTGCCACTGATGATGAAGGTCAGGTGGTCGGTTACGCCGGTTTCACGCCCGTGGATGTGGAAGGCGAGGATTGTCAGTGGGTCGGACTGGCACCGCTTGCGGTGGCAGAGGCTTACCGTGGTCAGGGCATTGCGAAGCAGATGGTTTATGAGGGGCTGGACAGCCTCAATGAGTTCGGTTACGGCGCGGTTGTGGTGCTGGGCGATCCTGAGATCTACGGTAAGTGGGGATTTAAACCGGCAGCAGAGTTTGATCTGCACTGCAAATGGCCGGATACCGCACCGTATTTCCTGATCTATACGCTGGAAAATGATGCCGCAGACCGTTATCACGGGCTGGTTAATTTCTCACATCATTTTGACAGCTGTGAATAATCACCACCGTTAAGGTATGTCGTCAAATCGGAGGGCTGGTCACTGACCAGCCTTTCTTTTTTCTGTTTTGTCAGTTGCTTGACCCGGTATTCTTCTTTTGACGCGATTGAACGATCCGCCAGAGCGGCCTGATATACCACTTGCAACCCTGTTTTCCCCCGCAGATATTTCGCACCCTTTCCGGACTGATGTGTCGCAACGCGCAGTGCGACATCACGGGTGATCCCTGTGTAAAGATATCCGGATTCTGTCCTGATTATGTAAAGGAACCACGTATTTTTGTCTGATGCTATCGTCATTTTTGCTTAATCGTGCCTTTTTATGTTTGTATGAAAGGCGAATATTTTGTTGGTTTTAGTCGGGTAATAGTCACGCAAGTAACTAATTAATCAGTAGTATTTCACATGATAGTTCTTCCCGGTGATTAATTAAAATTTTTATCATCAAAATAATTGAATAAGTATGGCAAAAATAGCTAATTTTCTTTCCGCCAGAAAGCGCATAGTATGACTCACATCACAAAGAGAGACAAAAACGTCTCATGATACTAACGATATTCTGAGGAATAAAATTATGAAAATTTCTGCAATCATCCCTGCTGTTTTAGCGTTAAGTGCTGTTTCATTTGGTTCTTTTGCTGCAACTGAAGTTCAGCACAGCACTCAGACTCCGGTCGGTGTTGTCTCTGTCAGCAATATTGATACCCTGGCGGATGTGACTGCTGAGTTATCCAAAAAAGCTGATGAAGCTGGTGCAACTTCTTTCCGTATCACCTCTGCCGGTGGTGAAAACCTGATGGGCGGTACAGCAGAACTCTATAAATAATCCCTGAGATTTGCCATACAATACAGCCCGTCTGACGGGACTGTCTGAACCAGCACCGGATGATATACTCTGTCAGCCGGTGTGGTTTTATTGGGGGGACTGTATGGAATTACCGCACGATTCAATCCTGTCTTATCTGAAGAAAAATCATGTCTTTACTCTGTGCGCCACCGCCGGAGATGACCTGTGGTGCGCTTCCTGCTTTTATGTCGCGGACACCGGCGCAATGATGCTTTATTTCCTCACTGAACCACATACCCGGCACGGTACGCTGATGCAGCAGAATCCGCTGGTGGCGGGAACCATTTCCGCACAGACGGTGACCGTGGCAAAAATCCGCGGGATCCAGTTCAGAGGAGAGATTACGACATTGTCAGCGGAAGAGGAAAAGCAGGCGAGAGCCGTTTACTGCCGACGCTTTCCGGTAGCTATTGCTGCCAAAACCCCGTTGCGGGGGTTGCGGCTGGATGAGATAAAGATGGTGAATAATACGCTGGGGTTCGGAAAGAAACTGCACTGGTCGCGGTTCAGCGCGGGTGTCAGCGCAGATAGTGAATGACCTGGTTACTGCTGCCGCGCCAGATCAGCATCGGGTCATGCAGATCCTGTACAAATTTCCCGTCGACTAACACATTGATATGCTCAATGACTTCCCGCTGGGCATCATTCAGTTCATCCAGTTTATAACCTGTCCACATCCAGATATCTTTTTCCGGCGGGCACTCGCGGCGGATGCGCTGCACCAGTGCCAGAATCTCCGGCACATTGTGCGGATGCAGCGGATCACCACCGGACAGTGTGATCCCCTGACGTTTTACGCGGGTATCACAGAGGTCGGCGATAATCATATCTTCCAGTTCCCGGGTGTACGGCACACCGGAATCAGTGCGCCAGGTGCTCTGGTTATAGCAGCCGCGGCACTGATGCACACAACCGGAGACAAACAGGGTGCAGCGTGTACCCGGCCCGTTGACCACGTCAACGGGATAGTACTGATGATAATTCACTGCATTACCCCAGTTGGCCGTTATTCAGGTGTTTAACGCGGCGCTTCACTTCTTCCTGCTTACCGGCGTTAAACGGACGGGCATCCGGGCTGCCGAGGTAACCGCATACACGGCGGATAACAGAGACGCGGGAAGCATCGTGGTTGCCGCATTTCGGGCAGACAAAGCCTTTGCTGGTACAGTTAAATTCACCGGCAAACCCGCATTCATAACACTCATCAATCGGCGTGTTGGTTCCGTAGTACGGAACTCGGTCGTAGCTGTAATCCCAGACATCTTCCAGTGCTTTCAGGTTGTGCTGGAGGTTCGGGTATTCGCCGTAGCAGATAAAACCGCCGTTCGCCAGTGGCGGATACGGTGCTTCGAAATCCAGTTTATCGTACGGATTGACCTTCTTCTCCACATCCAGGTGGAAGCTGTTGGTGTAGTAACCTTTGTCAGTCACACCCGGGATAATCCCGAATTCGGCGGTATCCAGGCGGCAGAAACGGTCACACAGGTTTTCACTCGGGGTGCTGTAGAGGCTGAAACCGTAGCCGGTTTCATTTTTCCACTCGTCTGTTGCACGACGCAGACGTTCCACGATGGCGACACCGAGGGCGCGGCGCTGTTCGTCGTCATACATGTGCGTTTCAGTGCCGGTCAGGGCATTGATAGTTTCATGGATGCCGATGTAACCCAGTGAAATCGAGGCGCGGCCGTTTTTAAAGATTTCGGTGACGGAGTCATCCGCTTTCAGACGCACGCCGCAGGCACCTTCCATATACAGGATCGGCGCGACACGGGCTTTGACATTTTCCAGCCGTGCGATACGGGTCATCAGGGCTTTTTTGGCAAGCACCAGACGCTCATCCAGCAGTGACCAGAAATCCGCTTCACTGCCCTGTGATTCAATGGCAATGCGTGGCAGGTTCAGACTGATAACCCCGAGGTTGTTACGCCCGTCGTGGATCATTTCACCGTTCTCTTCATAGACACCGAGGAAGCTGCGGCAGCCCATCGGGGTTTTAAAGGAGCCGGTCACTTTCACTACCTGGTCGTAGTTCAGGATATCCGGATACATCCGCTTGCTGGCGCATTCTAACGCTAACTGTTTGATGTCATAGTTCGGATCGCCGTACTGGTGGTTCAGGCCTTTTTTAATGGCGAAAACCAGTTTCGGGAATACCGCTGTTTTGTGGTTTTTACCCAGACCGGCGATGCGGTTACGTAAAATTGCCTGCTGGATCATGCGGGATTCTTTTGAGGTGCCCAGCCCGAAGCCGAAGGTGACAAACGGCGTCTGCCCGTTGGCGGTGTGCAGTGTATTGACTTCATATTCCAGCGATTGGAAGGCGTCGTAACACTCTTTTTCTGTGCGGGCGTTGGCATAACCTTCCGCATCCGGGATCTGCCACTCTTTTGCAGTTTTCAGATGTTTGTTATAGCTGGCAGTGACAAACGGTGCGAGAATTTCGTCGATACGGTTAATGGTGGTGCCGCCGTAAATATGGCTGGCCACCTGGGCAATAATCTGTGCTGTTACCGCCGTCGCGGTAGAGATGGACTTAGGCTGTTCTATCTCAGCGTTACCCATTTTAAAGCCATGAGTCAGCATGCCTTTTAAATCGATCAGCATACAGTTAAACATCGGGAAGAACGGCGCGTAGTCCAGATCGTGATAGTGAATTTCGCCGCGTTCGTGCGAAATTACAACATCACGCGGTAAAATATGCTGTTTTGCGTAGTGTTTGGCAACGATACCCGCCAGCAGGTCACGCTGTGTCGGGATCACCTTGCTGTCTTTATTGGCATTCTCGTTGAGAATGGACATATCACTCTGTTCAACCAGCCCGCGGATCTCGTTATTCAGGCGGCCGCGCAGTTCACGCGCCACGTCACGATCATGACGGTATTCGATGTAGGTTCTGGCTAACTCTTTGTAATCACCGGACATTAACTGGTTTTCAACGGCGTCCTGTATCTCACCGATATCGACCTTTTTCCGGTCACCCAGCAGGGAGGCTACCCGGGAGGCAACCTGAGAGCAGTAGTCATCATCATTAACGCGTGCGGCTTTGGCGGCTCTTTTAATGGCATCCCGGATGCGTGATTCATCAAAATTTACCTGACATCCATCACGCTTAATCACGATAGTGTGCACTTTGCTTCTCTCCGGCAGTTTGGTTATCCACAGGGCAAAACCTGTCATAATGCGGCTTCATGGCGTTGTGGATAACACTGTGAATAAATACTATATCTAGTGTGCTTTGTATTATATAGCACTAGATATAGATTTCCTCCGGAATAAGGCGATTGAAATTGATTTAAGTC
>NZ_KV791712.1:0-65675 GCF_001807955.1 Morganella sp. HMSC11D09 | reverse complement strand
AATAAGGCGATTGAAATTGATTTAAGTCAAAGAATTCTGGCGACATCAGGCAAACCGCACACTCCGGTTAAGTGTAAAAATGTGCGGTTTGATTGCTGAAAATTATATTAAAAGTTATTTCTGTCACTTATCAGCGCTGTTTTTATCATCTTTGAAGACGAAAACATAACCGATGCAGGCGGTGAGCAGTACGCAGATCCCCGCAGCGATAGCCAGCAGGAACCCGGCATCGATGCCGTAAGTATCAATGATCATACCGACTCCGGCAGAGCCGAGTGCCACACCGACCGCCAGCCCGGTGATGAGCCAGGTAAAGCCTTCTGTCAGCATATTAGGTGGTGCTTCACGCTCGACAAAGCCGATAGCAAGGATCATGGTCGGCGAGAAGAAGAAACCGGCGACAAACATGGTCAGCCCCAGCCCGGTCAGGTTGGTGACCAGCAGCAGCGGCAGAGTGGTCAGCAGTGTGGCGGCGGCGGTAAAGACGAACTGTTTTGTGTAGCTGAACGGCAGCCGGACAGCACCGAAGATAAACCCGGCGATACAGGAACCGGCGGCATACACGGACAGAACGTAGCTGGCACCCTCCGGATATCCCTGTGCATTGGCGAAAGCGACAGCCAGCACATCCACTGTTCCGACAATCACCCCGAGCGCAAGCAGAACCACCATCAGCAGCTGAATCGCAGGCAGGCGCAGCACGGTGCCTTTTGCCAGCCCGTCGCGTTTATGCACCGGCGGTTCAGTCCGTTTCTGACAGACCACCAGCGCGGTACCGATTATCAGAAAAATAATTGCCGCCAGCGGACCGGCCTGCGGGAACAGGGCGATACAGAGCGTGACTGACAGCGGCGGCCCGATAATAAAGCTGATTTCATCCAGCACCGACTCAAAGGAGTAAGCGGTCTGTAAACGCGGGTCACCTTTATAGATATGTGTCCAGCGGGAGCGGATCATGGCAGGCATGCTCGGGATCGCCCCGACAAAAACAGCAGACAGCCAGATTGCCCAGTCAGGAGCATCATAAACCGTACATAACAGCAGGGCGGCAGTCGCGGGAACACTGATCACCAGCGTTTTCGGCAGGATCCGGCTCTGTCCGTAGCGATCCACCAGCCGGGCGATCAGCGGGGCGCAGAATGCCGCTGAAAAGGTATAAACAGCCGCAGTTACCCCGGCCATAAAGAAAGAATCACGCAATTGGGCAATCATAGTAATGATCCCAATCCCCATCATGGAGACGGTCATCCGCGCGATAAATCCCGCCCCTGAAAAGGCTTTGGTGCCGGGATGCTGAAAGATGACGCGATAAGAGCTGAACATAACAACCTCACAGATATCCGTTATATTACAGGCGGATATAATTTTTAACTGCCGGAGATAGCCGGCTGTAATGCAATTAACATACATTGCGTATGTGAATCTATTGACATACGCGATGTATGTCAATAAAAAAGTGCTATAATCCCCGGCTGAAAGAGCTGACCGCAGGAGTAATGAAATGAGCCACAAGCCACGTGCAGAGATGATAGAAGAAACGCGGACCAAGCTTATCCGTGCTGCACGCCAGCAGTTTGGTAAGGCCGGGTACGCCGCGACGGTGATGGATGATCTGACGGCTCAGGCGGGCCTCACCCGGGGGGCGCTGTATCATCACTTTGGTGATAAAAAAGGGCTGTTTCTGGCGGTGCTGCAGGATCTGGATCGTGAACTCGATGTGCGCCTGGATACCGCAGAAAAAGATGAAGCTGATGAGTGGTCCGCTTTTAAATTCCGCTGTCAGGGCTATCTGGCAATGAGTCTGGAGCCGGAAGTTCAGCGGATTATGTTCCGTGATGCGGCCTCGGTACTGGATTTTTCCATTCTCAAATCCCACGAACTGGCCTGTGTGCAGGGGATCACCCGGCGTCTGACACACCTGATGGAAACCGGATGGATAAAACAGGTGGCACCGGATGTGCTGGCACTGTTTATTAATGGCGGGCTGTATGAATGTGCGATGTGGATTGTGCACAGTGATGATCCGCAGGCCACTTATGAAAAGGTCAGAGTCTCTTTTGATCAGCTTCTGGAAAATTTACGGGTATAAAAAAACCCCGCACCTGGCAGGGTTTTCATTATCGTTCTCAGAAAGCGCAGTGATTATTTACGGACTGCGATTGCTTCGATTTCTAATTTAACGTCTTTTGGCAGACGCGCAACTTCAACGCAAGAACGTGCAGGGTATACTGCTTTGTGCTCATCAAAGAAAGCAGCGTATTCTGCGTTCACAGTAGCAAAGTCGTTCAGATCTTTAACGAAAACAGTTGTTTTCACGATATCCGTAACTTTCAGACCAGCCTGTTCGATGATAGCTTTGATGTTGTTCAGTGACTGGCGTGCCTGAGCTTTAACATCGTCAGCAACTGCACCTGTTTTCGGATCAACAGGGATCTGGCCTGAAGTCATTACCATGTTACCCAGGTCGACTGCCTGTACATACGGGCCGATTGCTGCTGGTGCGTTTTCTGTTGCGATTACTTTAGTCATTACGGACTCCTGTAGGATGATTATTGCTGTTAAGCTTTTAAAAACGCCATCATTATAATCGTCTGATTTTCCCGGACAACTGACCTGGATCTATCTTATTGGTTATTAATGATTGCGTGGTGATCAAATTCTTTCTCACAGTACTTACAGATTAACACAATTTCCTGTGCAATGGACTTAACAGTAAAGCTGCTTTCCACCGGCTCATTGTGACTGATGCAGTTGCCGTTCGGGCAGACAATCACCCCTTCAATGCGTTCCGGCAGGTTAATCGGCAGTTTTTTAACCACCTGATAATCTTCGATAATATTAATTGTGGCTTTAGGGGCATAAAAACCGAGCTGGTTGGCCTGCTCCGGTGTCAGGAAGGTATCTTCCAGTTTAATCAAATCTTTACGGCCCATATTGTTGGAAGGCAGGTTCAGCCCGATAGTAATACGGCTGTCCGTCTCAGTCAGGCGGAAAAAGGAGAGCAGTTTAAATCCCACATTTGCCGGGATATGGTCGATAACGGTGCCGCATTTGATGGCTTCAACCAGTAATTTATGATCCTGAGTCATGATGTGCTCCTTAAGCCGGGAAAGTTTCGTTTAACACCAGAGATAACAGTGCCTGACGGGCAAAGATCCCGTTACCGGCCTGCTGGAAGTAGTACGCGTAAGGCGTTTTATCCACATCCGGGGTTATCTCATCGATGCGCGGCAGCGGGTGCAGCACTTTCAGGTTCGTCTTCACATTGGCCAGATCAGCCGCACGCAGCACAAACTGGGCTTTGACATTGGCGTATTCCGACGGGTCAAGGCGCTCTTTCTGCACGCGGGTCATATACAGCACATCCAGCTGCGGAAGTACCTCATCAATAGAATGATGTTCGCTGTACGCCACACCGTTTTCATCCAGCATATGCAGGATGTGATTCGGCATTGCCAGTGCCTGCGGAGCAATAAAATGCAGGTGGTTGCCGCTGAATTTTGACAGTGCCTGTGACAGCGAATGCACAGTGCGTCCGTATTTCAGGTCACCGACCATGGCGATATGCAGGTTTTCCAGGCGGCCCTGGGTTTCCTGAATGGTAAACAGGTCAAGCAGGGTCTGTGTCGGATGCTGGTTCGCACCGTCACCGGCGTTGATCACCGGTACCTTACCGGAAAACTCAGACACCAGCCGCGCGGCCCCTTCCTGCGGGTGGCGCATCACGATGGCATCCGCGTACTGGCTGATTACGCTCATAGTGTCCGCCAGGGTTTCGCCTTTTTTGCCCAGCGAGGTGTTGCTGCTGTCTGAAAAACCGACAACAGACGCGCCCAGGCGCTGAATGGCGGTTTCAAAAGAGAGCCGCGTGCGGGTTGAGGCCTCGAAGAAGCAGCTGGCGATCACCTTTTGCTTCAGTAATTCAGGCTGAGGGCGTTGTTTCAGCGCCGCGGCAGTGTTTAATACCAGTTCCAGCTCATCACGACTGAGATCGTTAATCGAGATGATATCGCGCAGGTATAACGGATTTGCCATTGGGGTCTCCTCATGTGTTCGGCCAGGCAAAAAAAAACCCCTCAAATGAGGGGTTCTGAAATAAATACGGGGGAATGGCAGACATTGCCGCGCTGCGGCTGTCCGTGATATGTCACATTGTCCGGCACCGGCGTTACGGTGCTGATAATCACAATGACCATTGTTTCCTCCCGACAAAATTGCGGGGCATTATACGTAACCTGCAACCGGACGCAAGCGTTTGGTATCACTTTTTTGAGTGAAATTTATGCAACGCTGCCGGTGAGTCTAAAATTGTATGTTTTTTGAAAGAGATGCAACCATCACTGCTTTGATGGAATGCAGCCGGTTTTCTGCCTGGTCAAACACCACACTGTGTTTTGATTCAAATACCTCATTGGTGACCTCAATACCGCTGGTAAAACCGTACTCTTCCGCGAGGGATTGCCCCATGGTGGTTTCCGTATCGTGGAATGCCGGCAGGCAGTGCATAAAGATAACATCCGGATTGCCCGTTTTATCCACCACATCCTGATTCACCTGATACGGTGTCAGCAGTTTGATCCGCTCAGCCCAGACTTCTTTTGCTTCGCCCATGGAGACCCACACATCGGTGTACAGCACATCCGCATCTTTCACGCCTTCTGCCACATCGGCGGTCAAGGTGATTTTACCGCCGGTAAGTTCAGCGGCTTTGCGGCACTGTGCGATAAGGGTTTCTGACGGCTGACACCCGGCCGGCGCTACCAGGCGGACATCCATCCCGGTTACGGCAGCCATTTCAGCGATGGTATTGCCCATGTTATTACGGGCATCGCCTAAATATGCAAATTTCACTTCGGACAGCGGTTTTTTCACATGTTCCTGAATGGTCAGTAAATCCGCAATCAGTTGTGTCGGATGAAACTCATCAGTCAGCCCGTTCCAGACCGGAACACCGGCGTATTTCGCCAGCGCTTCGGCGGATTTCTGGGAATAGCCGCGAAACTGAATGCCGTCATACATCCGGCCCAGTACCCTGGCGGTATCTTTGATCGACTCTTTATGGCCTATCTGGCTGCCGGATGAGCCCAGGTATGTCACCTGTGCGCCCTGATCGTAAGCACCCACTTCAAAGGCACAGCGGGTCCGGGTGGAGTCTTTTTCAAAAATCAGCGCAATATTTTTGCCTTTTATCAGCGGCTTTTCCGAGCCGGTTTTTTTGGCATGTTTCAGATAAGCAGAAAGATTGAGCAGTTCTTCGATGTCGGCAGGTTTATAGTCAAGCAACCGCAAAAATGACTGTTGATAAAATGGGTTCATATCCGTATCTCCAATGAATTTATATTCAACATAAATCAATAAAAATTCAATTGCAACACCGGCGGGAAATTCTTTTTTATTATGGGTGGCTCAATTGGCGCGGCTGTGGGAGAATGCGCGGGTATCACTTATCAGAGGACATGGCCATGTCAGAATTAGATGCGTTTTTAGAAGAACAGCGCGAAGAAACCCGTGCGATTATTGCAGAACTGCTGGAAGACGGCAGCGATCCTGATGCGCAATACACCATTGAACACCATTTTTCGAGTGAGAATTACGACAAGCTGGAAAAAGCGGCAGTTGAAGCTTTCAAACTGGGTTATGAAGTGACAGATGCCGAGGAGCTGGAAGTGGAAGGTGGCCAGGTGGTGTTATGTTGCGATATCATCAGTGAATGCGGGCTGACGGCGGAACATATCGATGCTCAGGTAGAGCAGCTGGCGCGTCTGGCAGAAAAAATGGATGTGGATTACGACGGCTGGGGCACCTATTTCGAAGACCCGGATGCCGAAGATGAAGATGATGACGATGCTGATGAGGCGCCGTTACACTAATCATCTGCCATGACTGAAAAACCTGCCGCGGCAGGTTTTTTTGTGTCTGTATGTCAGGGGATCAGGCAGTAAAGACTTTCAGCATCCGGACTTCACAGTCGCTGTGGCCGGTGTCACCCATCGGGGCATCAAGGAAGATAAACCCGAGTTTTTCATACAGCTTAATGGCGGCCTGCAGGTCAGCGGTGGTTTCCAGGTAGCACTGGCTGTAACCTTCCGCTTCGGCAAATTCCAGTGCCTGGAGGGCGATTTTTTTCGCCAGACCTTTGCCGCGCAGGCGGGAGGAGATATACATTTTCTGTAATTCAGCGGTTTTCCCGTCACCACCGGCAAGGCCGGAAACGCCGCCACCGCCGAGGATTTCCCCATCCATCTCAATGACCCAGTATGCGGCACGCGGCTGGCTGTAAACCTCATATAATGAATCAAGAATCGGGTCAGCGACCGCAAAGCCTTTGTCTGCGGTCAGGCCGTGTTCGGCAGAGACCTCACGGATAACCTGTGCGATGCCGGGGTTATCTTCCGGACGGATCAGACGGAGGGTGTAGTTTTCTGTTGTGCTGCTTGTCATGGATATCATTATCTCATTATTTTTATTGTGAAAAGTAAAGCCGGGGGAATAAACCTGAGGGGCGATTACTGTGGATATCGTATGAAACGATAAATAAGATAATAAATAATTATCACGCAAAGTAAATACGCAGAATGGGGGATAAAAAAAAACCAGCCCGGAGGCTGGTTTTGCTACTCATTCCGTCAGGATCACAGTGCTGCGATCGTGGCTTTCTGAGCAATCAGTTTTTCTTTCGCTTCACGGTTTGCCGCAAGACGCTCGCGCTCTTTGGCTACAACAGCTTCCGGCGCACGGCTGACAAAGCCGTCATTCGCCAGTTTGCCTTCGATAGCCGCGATCTCTTTCTCCGTTTTTTCCAGCTCTTTATCCAGACGCGCCAGTTCGTCGTCTTTATTGATAAGATCAGCCATCGGGATCAGGATTTCTGCGCCTTCCACCAGCTTGGTCACGCAAACCGGTGCAGTTTCGCCTTCAGCCATCACACGGACGGATTCCAGACGCGCCATCGCTTTCAGGAAGTTGCTGTTTTCCGCAACACGGCGCTGTGCATCAGCACTTGCCCCGCGCAGCATCACTTCCAGCGGCTTGCTTGGTGCGATATTCATTTCAGCACGAATATTACGTACCGCAACGATTGTCTCTTTGATCCACTCCAGGTCACGCAGTGCCTGCTCGTCGTTCAGAGAGGCATCATATTCCGGGAACGGCTGCAGCATGATGGTATCGCCTTCCGCGCCGGTGACGACTTTCACGCGCTGCCAGATAGTTTCCGTGATAAACGGAATAATCGGGTGTGCGAGACGCAGCAGGGATTCCAGTACGGTGATCAGGGTATGACGCGCTGCACGTTTCTGTGCATCGGTACCTTTATGAACGGCCGGTTTGGACAGCTCAAGATACCAGTCACAGAACTGGTTCCAGGTGAATTCATACAGAATATTAGACGCAATATCAAAGCGGTAGGTATCCAGCGCTTCGCGGTATGCTTTCACGGTATTGTTGTATTCCGCGAGTATCCAGCGGTCGGCCAGAGAGAATTCCATCTCACCGCCGTTCTGACCGCAGTCTTTCTCTTCGGTATTCATCAGCACGAAACGGCTGGCGTTCCACAGCTTGTTACAGAAGTTGCGGTAACCGGACAGACGTTTCATATCCCAGTTGATGTCACGGCCGGTAGAGGCCAGCGCCGCCAGGGTAAAGCGCAGGGCATCGGTACCGTGGGCTTCAATCCCTTCCGGGAACTGTTTTTCAGTCCGTTTGGCGATTTTTTCCGCCATCTGCGGCTGCATCATGTTACCGGTGCGTTTTTCCAGCAGTTCAGGCAGAGAGATACCGTCGATCATATCCAGCGGGTCAATGACGTTCCCTTTGGATTTCGACATCTTCTGACCTTCCTCATCACGGATCAGACCCGTCATGTAGATGGTTTTGAACGGGATCTGCGATTTACCGTTTTCATCTTTGATGAAATGCATGGTCATCATGATCATGCGGGCGATCCAGAAGAAAATGATGTCGAAGCCGCTGACCAGCACGCTGGTCGGGTGGAATGCTTTCAGTTCCGGGGTGTTTTCCGGCCAGCCCAGGGTGGAGAATGTCCACAGACCGGAGGAGAACCAGGTATCCAGCACGTCTTCATCCTGGCGCAGTTCAACCATCGCCGGGATATTGTTTTCACGGCGGACTTCGTCTTCGTCGCGGCCGACATACACGTTACCCTGATTGTCATACCAGGCCGGGATACGGTGACCCCACCACAGCTGACGGGAGATACACCAGTCCTGAATATCACGCATCCAGGAGAAGTACATGTTTTCGTACTGCTTCGGTACGAACTGAATATCGCCGTCTTCCACCGCTTTGATGGCTTCTTTTGCCAGCGGGGCAGTGCGCACATACCACTGGTCGGTCAGCATCGGTTCGATAACCACGCCGCCGCGATCGCCGTAAGGTACGGTCAGGTCGTGCGGTTTGATCTCTTCCAGCAGGCCGAGCTCTTCGAACTCTTTGACGATCGCTTTACGGGCAGCGAAACGCTCCATGCCACGGTATGCGGCCGGGATTTCACTGCTGCAGGCGTCAGTCACTTCGCCGTTGGTATCAAACACTTCGGCTTCGGTACGGATGTTGCCGTCGAAGTCCATGATGTTAATCATGGTCAGCTGGTGGCGTTTACCGACTTCATAGTCATTGAAGTCATGTGCCGGGGTGATTTTCACACAACCGGTGCCTTTTTCCATATCAGCGTGTTCATCACCGAGGATCGGAATGCGGCGGTTGACGATCGGCAGAATGATTTCTTTGCCGATCAGATCTTTGTAACGCGGATCTTCCGGGTTAACGGCCACGCCGGTATCACCGAGCATGGTTTCCGGACGCGTGGTGGCGACCACCAGGTAATCTTTACCGTCTGCGGTTTTCGCGCCGTCCGCCAGCGGATAACGGATATGCCACATGAAACCTTTGACATCACGGTTTTCCACTTCCAGGTCAGAAATTGCGGTGTGCAGTTTCGGATCCCAGTTCACCAGACGTTTACCACGGTAAATCAGGTTATCTTTATACAGGCGGACAAACGCCTCTTTTACCGCAGCTGACAGGCCGTCGTCCATGGTGAAGCGCTCGCGCTCCCAGTCCACGGAGTTACCCAGACGGCGCATCTGGTTGGAGATATTACCGCCGGATTCCGCTTTCCATTCCCAGATTTTATCGATAAAGCCTTCGCGGCCGTAATCGTGGCGGGTTTTGCCTTCTTCTGCGGCGATTTTGCGCTCAACAACCATCTGTGTCGCGATACCGGCGTGGTCAGTCCCTGACTGCCACAGGGTATTTTTGCCCTGCATGCGCTGGTAGCGGATCATGGTATCCATAATGGTCTGCTGGAAAGCATGGCCCATATGCAGGTTACCGGTGACGTTCGGCGGCGGGATCACGATACAGAAGCTTTCTTTGTCTGTTCTGCCGTTCGGTTTGAAATAGCCGCTTTTTTCCCAGTGGGTATAAAGAGGACCTTCGATTTCCGTTGGATTATAGGTTTTATCCAGGGACGGCTCGCAGGCCTGTTGGTTGTCGGTTGTCTTTTCCATTTTTAATCTTTGTTTATCAGTAAGCTGGCGGCGTGGCCATGGTCATCGTAAAGCCGACGCTGCGATAGATTTTATATCGCTCGCGCGCCAACTGTTTTAAGTGTTCATCGATAGGCACAAAGTCTATCACTTCACGGAAGGTTGTCGCAAAATCTGTGAACTGCGGCAGCAGGGCTATCAGCAAATCACGCGGGGAATTTCCGCGTTTCTGCGGCCAGCACAGTTCAACCGGTGCGCCGTAACGCGGGCCTTCTCCGGCCAGATTATGCGGAACAAAGGCATCGGGCTCCCGCGCCCAGAGGGCTTCGTCCAGTTTCTCCGCCTGCTGTTGTGACTCACAGGCGATAAGCACCCGTTTCCCGCTGCGCCAGGCTTCACCCGCCAGATGACAGGTCAGCCACTCGTGGGCCTCAAGGTCATCAAAAGGGGATGGCTGTTCCATCAGGTAGAAGGTGGCGTTTTTCATAATATCTCTGATAGCAGAAAAGGGGATTGCTCAGGATAGCACAATCCCCCGTTACCTTTATGCTTTTTCCGGGCCGCAAAGGCCCGGCAATTCCGGTCAGTCGTCGGTGCTGATACCCGCACGATTTAACAGGAATTGTGACAGCAGTGCAACCGGACGACCTGTCGCACCTTTGTTTTTTCCGGAGCGCCATGCGGTTCCGGCGATATCCAGATGCGCCCAGTTATAGCGGGTGGCAAAACGGGACAGGAAGCAGCCCGCTGTGATAGCGCCGCCGAGACGGCCGCCGGTGTTTGCCAGATCCGCAAAATTGGACTCGATCTGCTCGTAGAACTCTTCTGCCAGCGGCAGACGCCATGCACGGTCACCCGCCTGTTCAGAGGCATTCAGTAACTCGTGCGCCAGCGGATTGTGGTTTGCCATCAGGCCGCTGAAGTGGTTACCGAGTGCGACCATGCAGGCACCGGTCAGTGTGGCGATATCAATCACCGTTTCCGGATCAAAACGCTCGGCGTAGGTCAGTGTGTCACACAGTACCAGGCGGCCTTCCGCATCGGTATTGAGCACCTCAACTGTCTGGCCGGACATGGTGGTGAGGATATCCCCCGGACGATAGGCATTGCCGCCCGGCATGTTTTCACAGCCTGCGAGAATCCCGATCACATTGAGCGGTAAACCCAGCTCCGCCACCACGCGCATCACGCCGTAGACGGTTGCCGCGCCGCACATGTCGTATTTCATCTCATCCATGCTGTCAGCCGGTTTGATGGAAATACCGCCGGAGTCAAAGGTCAGGCCTTTGCCGACTAACACGATCGGACGTGCTTCCGGATCCGGATTACCTTTATATTCAATCACCGACATCAGGGATTCATTACGTGATCCCTGGCCGACGGCCAGATACGCCAGCATGCCCAGCTCTTTCATCTGCTCTTCGCCGATGACACGGGTACTGAGCACCGGAGAGTTGCTGTCTGCCAGCTGACGCGCCTGAGATGCCAGATAAGCGGCATTACAGATATTCGGCGGCATATTGGCCAGATCTTTCGCGGCTTTGATACCGGCGGCAATCGCCAGACCGTGGCTGATCGCTTTCTCACCGGTCGGCAGTTCGCGGCGGGTCGGTACATTGAAGACCAGCTTGCGCAGCGGACGGCGTAATTCGGTTTTGTTACTTTTCAGCTGATCAAAGACATAGAGAGATTCTTTGGCTGTTTCAACCGCCTGCCGGACTTTCCAGTAGTTATTGCGGCCTTTGACATGTAACTCGGTCAGAAAACAGACGGCTTCCATTGACCCGGTTTCATTCAGGGTATTGATGGTCGTCCGGATAATCTGTTTGTACTGGCGTTCATCCAGTTCACGTTCTTTCCCGCAGCCGATTAACAGGATACGCTCGGACAGGACATTCGGGACATGGTGCAGAAGCAGTGACTGCCCGACCTTGCCCTCCAGCTCGCCGCGGCGCAGCAGAGCACTGATGTAGCCGTCGCTGATTTTATCGAGCTGCTCCACCACAGGAGACAGACGACGCGGTTCGAAAACCCCGACCACAATACAAGCACTGCGCTGCTTTTCCGGGCTGCCGCTTTTTACACTAAACTCCATGCGTTCTCCTGAATCTTAAAGACAAAGACAACTGCTGCCGCTAAAATGTAGCGTTCGCACTAATCTGCACCATCGATTATAAACAGTTTATGATAAGCTGTGTGCGCACTTTATGAGTCCTGAATCTCATGAAAATTCCGTTTCTTTCCTGACAGGAAGGAAAAAGCGTAGTCTGATACCGGAATCATCCTCAGGCCGGCAAAATAATGCACACAAATAGTCAACACAGAACGAAGTTAGCTATTTTCATGCAAAAACACAAGTTTTCACAGGCGTATTAAGCGTGATCATTATTAGATATCTGGTAAGAGAAACATTAAAAGCACAGATTGCGATTCTGTTTATCCTGTTGCTTATCTTCTTTTGTCAAAAACTGGTTGAAGTCCTGGGTGCCGCCGTTGAAGGCAGCATCCCGGCCGGACTCGTCGTGTCACTGCTGGGGCTGGGTATCCCGGAGATGGCGCAGCTCATTCTGCCGCTGAGTCTCTTCCTCGGGTTGCTGATGACCTACAGCAAGCTCTATACCGAAAGCGAAATCACCGTGATGCATGCCTGTGGTCTGGGTAATAATGTGCTGGTGAAAGCCGCTATGATCCTGGCATTCTTTACCGCCATCGTGGCGGCTGTCAATGTAGTCTGGCTGATACCGTGGTCATCCCAGTATCAGGAAAAGGTCCTGGAGGAAGTCAGAGCTAACCCTGGTGTGACCGCGATGGTCGGCGGGCAGTTTAAAGTCTCTGATGACGGCAGTATGGTGCTCTATCTCGGGGATGTTGACGGTAATAAGTTCACTAATGTCTTTATTGCCCAGCTCTGGGCGAGAAACGAACAGCGTCCGTCCATTGTGGTGGCGGACGGCGGTCATATGACCGAAAAAGAGAACGGTAATCAGGTGGTGGTGCTGGATAAAGGCACCCGTTATGAGGGAACCGCGTATCTGCGTGATTTCCGGATCACGGATTTTACCGATTATCAGGCAATTGTTGATCACCGTGATGCAAAAACCGGTGACAGTAACTACCAGCAGATGACGCTGTCTGAACTGTGGAAAGAGACAGATAAAGGTGCCCGCGCGGAATTCCACTGGCGTCTGACTCTGATTTTCTCCGTGGTGGTGATGGCGCTGATGGTAGTACCGCTCTCCGAGGTAAACCCGCGTCAGGGGCGCGTACTGAGTATGCTGCCGGCGATGCTGCTGTATCTGATTTTCTTCCTGCTGCAAAGCTCGCTGCGTTCAAGCGGCGAGAAGGGCAAGCTGGATCCGATGGTCTGGCCGTGGGTGGTTAATCTCAGTTATCTGGCTCTCGCGGTGGTACTGAATCTGTGGAATACCACAGCCGTCCGCCGTCTGCGCTTTGGCTCTGCCCGTGTTCAGGGGGTTGCCTGATGTTTAAAGTACTTGTTCTTGACCGCTACATCGGGCGGACGATTCTGCAATCCATCATGATGACCCTGTTTATGCTGGTGTCATTATCCGGGATTATCAAATTTGTCGATCAGCTGCGCAGAGTCGGCCAGGGGGAATACTCCACCTGGGATGCCGGGCTGTATACCATCATGAGTATCCCGAAGGATATTCAGATTTTCTTCCCGATGGCAGCACTGCTCGGGGCACTGATGGGACTGGGCGCACTGGCGACCCGCAGTGAGCTGGTGGTGATGCAGGCTTCCGGTTACAGCCGCCTCCAGGTGGCGGGTTCGGTGATGAAAACCGCTATCCCGCTGGTGATCCTGACCATGATTGTCGGTGAATGGCTCGCGCCGTCCGGTGAGCAGTGGGCACGTAACTACCGTGCACAGAAAACAAGCGGCGCGTCTCTGCTGGCAACCAACCGCGGGATGTGGGCCAAAGACGGCAGTGACTTTATCTATATCCAGCGCGTTGACAGCGAAACCCAGCTTAAGGGCATCACGCTGTACCGGATGAACGACGACCACAAACTGAAATCTATCCTCAGTGCGGCGGCGGCGGACTACAATTCGGATTCCGATACCTGGACACTGAGTCAGGTACAGGAATCCATTCTGCAGGATACTTATGTGATTGCCGGTGAGCAGAAACTGTCCATGACCTGGCAGACGCAGATGACTCCGGAAAAACTGAGTGTGGCCGCACTGGACCCGGAAGCATTGTCGATAAGCGGCCTGTATCAGTATGTTGATTATTTACAGCAGAGCGGACAGGACGCGGGACGTTATCAGCTGAACCTGTGGAAAAAGGTGTTCGCACCGCTTTCTGTGGCGGTCATGATGCTGATGGCGCTGTCGTTTATCTTCGGGCCGCTGCGTTCGGTAGCGATGGGCGTGCGGGTTGTGACGGGGATTGCCTGCGGATTCGTGTTCTACGTTTCCAATGAGATTTTCGGCTCTCTCAGCCTGACCTATAAGTTCCCGCCGCTACTGGGTGCACTGCTGCCGAGCCTGCTGTTCCTGGCGATCAGTTTATATATGCTGATCAAACGTAAGTAAGCCGTTACGGATACCGGTATCCGGAGCCGGTCAGTGCATACTGACCGGCTCTGTCATTTCAGCGGCCGGTAATCTGTTCCCAACTGAGATTAAAACGGGCCAGATACTTCCGCAGCCGGTCAGCATCATTGGGTTGTTTCTTCTGCTGACGGGAAACGGCAAACAGTGTGCGTCCGGCATCAGAAAGTGTCTGTGAACGGCGGCAGACGGCAATTACGGTTTCCAGCTGCTGACGATCAAATAAATCAATTTCACCCACCCCGGCAGGCAATGCCACCGATGTTTCTGTACCGTGCCACTGGCTTTTCAGCCGTTCAGTTTCCTCCTGCACGAGTGCGGTGGTGATCCGCCCGTTCTCCGCAAAGGTTGCCATCCGCGTGACAGAGGTACTCAGTTCACGGAAGTTACCGCGCCACAAAGCCTGTGGTGAGCAGGCAAAGGCGAGATAGTGCTGTCTGGCGTCAGTATCAAAGCGGACACGGGTCTGCTGGTCGCGGCTGTATTTCGCCAGCTCATAATCCACGTTCGGCTCAATATCTTCGCGGCGCTGCGCCAGCCCGGGCAGGGCAAAGGTCCACATATTGATACGGGCGTATAAATCCTCACGGAACAGACCTTCGCTGACCCGCTGTGCCAGATTGCGGTGTGTACCGGCGATCAGGGAAAAATCACTCTCTGTTTCATGATCCGAGCCGTAAGGGAAAAATCGTTTTTCCTCAATGGCTTTCAGCAGCATTGCCTGTTCGTCGGCGCCCAGCTCGGCAATCTCATCCAGAAACAGGATCCCGCCGTCCGCCTCTTTCAGCAGTCCGCCGCGCGCCTGAATTGCTCCGGTGAATGCCCCTTTCTCATGGCCGAACAGGGCGGACATGGCATTATCGCTGCGCAGTGTGGCGCAGTTCACCTCCACAAAACGCCCTTTTACCTGATGGCGGCTGCGGCGCAGTTCATAAATCCGCCGTGCCAGGAATGATTTTCCGGCACCTGTCGGCCCGGTCAGCAGAACAGGGGCGGCGGAGCGCAGAGCAACACGCTCGATTTTATCGATCATGGTATTAAACTCGGCATTGCGCGTGGCAATACCGGACTTCAGAAACGCGACCTGTGCCTGCTGCTCTTTCTGAAAGCGTCCGGTGATCTGTGTATAGCGGCTGAGATCGAGGTCAATAATGGTATACACCCCGGCAGGATCTTTATCCCGTGCGTCATGGCGCGGTGCAGTCTGGATAAGGCGCGCGGGCAGATAGCTGGCTTCGGTCAGCAGGAACCAGCAAATCTGTACCACATGGGTGCCGGTAGTGATATGCACCAGATACTCTTCATTTTCAGTATCAAACGGGTAGTGAGTGGCAAAGTCCAGCAATGCGGTATATACCTGCTCAAAATCCCACGGGTCGGCAATATCCACCTCGCGCAGCATCACTTCAGTCTGCGGGGAGGCCTGCTCTATATCCTCTTTTACCCAGCCTGCGGTCTGCATATCACCCGGCTGATAAACCAGCTCAAAGCGGTCAATATGCAGATCCGGCTGCTGACACAGCCCGATACTCGGCCGCCATTTATGCCAGCGGTTGGCTTTCTTGCCGCGCCGGTCAAGTACCGTGCCGAGAACACCAATCACAACGTTTTTCTTTGTGGATGACATGGTTTATCTTTCCGGATAAAAGGCGATATTAAAAGATAAAGTCAGCATACGGGATTTCAGGGCGGGATGTTATCCCAAAAATAGAGTCAATAAATTATTCGTTAAATATCATAAAGATAAATAAATATTTTCTGATTAAACAAAACTGGCACACTTATCGCAATACTACCGGTACCAAACGAAAGGAATGTAAAAATGATAAATCGTGATTTTAATGAACTGATTCAGGAAAACAGTGCGCCGGTAAAATTGTGGACAAACGGTGTGCCGGTGGATCCGAAAGCGGTGCTGCAATTGCAGAATACGGCAAAAATGCCTTTTATTTTTAAACACCTGGCGGTAATGCCGGATGTGCATGTCGGTAAGGGATCGACTATCGGCAGTGTTATTCCGACCAAAGGCGCGATTATCCCGGCCGCTGTCGGGGTGGATATCGGCTGCGGAATGATCGCGGTGAAAACCTCACTGACCGCGTCCGACCTGCCGGATAGCCTGCAAAATATCCGCTTTGCCATTGAGGCCGCGGTACCGCACGGACGAACTACTGAACGTCACGGACGGGATAAGGGAACCTGGAAAAATGTCCCGGATATTGTTGATAACCACTGGATGCAGCTGGATGAGCAGTTCCGCCGTATCTGCGATAAATACCCGAAACTGCGTAATACCAACAACTACAAACATCTGGGAACGCTGGGAACCGGGAACCACTTTATCGAACTGTGCCTGGATGAGACAGATTTTGTCTGGGTGATGCTGCACAGCGGGTCACGCGGGGTAGGTAATGCCATCGGCAACCTGTTTATCTCGCTGGCACAAAAAGATATGCAGACGCACATTGCCAATCTGCCGGATCGCGATCTGGCATATTTCGAAGAAGGAAGCGTGCATTTTAATGATTATATGGAAGCGGTCGGCTGGGCACAGGATTTTGCCCGTCATAACCGTGAAGTGATGATGCACCGCGTGCTGGAAGCGTTGTCCCGCGAAATCACCAAACCGTTCACCACACAACAGGAAGCCGTAAACTGCCACCATAACTATGTGCAGAAAGAACAGCATTTTGGTGAGGAAGTGCTGGTAACACGAAAAGGGGCGGTATCGGCACAAAAAGGGCAGATGGGGATCATCCCGGGCTCTATGGGCGCGAAAAGCTACATTGTGCGCGGACGCGGAAACGAAGAAAGCTTCTGCTCATGCAGCCATGGTGCAGGTCGTGTGATGAGCCGTACCGAAGCGAAAAAACGCTTCTCAGTGGCAGACCAGCAGCGCGCTACTGCTCATGTGGAGTGCCGTAAAGACAGCGATGTGATCGACGAGATCCCGATGGCGTACAAAGATATCGATGCGGTGATGACAGCACAGTCATCACTGGTGGAAATTGTGCATACACTGCGTCAGGTGGTGTGTGTGAAGGGGTAAGGAAACAGTCACTGAATATACAGAATATGCCCGCGCCTGATGCGGGCATACTCTTATGTATCACAGGTAATTACGGGTATGCAGATCTGCCAGGGAGCGGACCAGGTCATTGACACCATTTGGTAACGGACTGAATTTACTACCGTCTTTGCGGGTCATCACCACGAATACACCGATATTTTTCTCCGGTATCATCGCCATATAGGTATTAAATCCGCCGCCGCCGCCGGTTTTCTGATAAATCGCCGGAATATCCCCGACCGGCGCCAGATACACCCAGCCGAGACCCAGACCGTCAGCCTCACCGGCAACATCCATCCCTTTGATCTCATTCAGATGACCACGTTTAAAATAGATGGTCTGCTCTTTGGTGGCTGTCGCTTTGCGCTGTGTATTGCCGGAAGAGAGGAAGCGCTGCATCCACTTCTGCATATCCGCCGGGGTGGAATACACCCCGCCGCTGCCGATAGCCGCCAGCGTGCTGTAACAATCACTCGGTTTAAACCCGACCATCAGCCGCTTACACTGCGCGGCAGACGGATTATAGGTCGTATCTTTCATACCCGCCGGTTGTGTCACATAGTGGCGGAACAACTCGGTATACGGACGATTTCCGGCTTTTTCCAGGGCATCTGCCAGTAAATCATAGGCCAGGTTGGAATACGCAGCTTCCGTTCCCGGCTGAGCCGTCAGTTTGGCGGTTTTCAGCCAGGTCCAGCGCTGATCGCGGCTCGGCCAGGTAAACACCGGACGACCCCATTTCCCGCCGGGCTGCTCACGCGGCAGGATACTGGTATGACTCGCCAGGTGGAACAGGCGGATCGGCTTGCCGTTATAGGACGGCACGGAGGACTGTTTATAACTGTATTTCTGCAGCGGATCATTGAGATTGACCAGGCCGTCATCCGCCATCTTCACCATCACCTCGCTGGTCATCAGCTTACTGACGGACGCAATGCGGATCAGCGAATCCGTCCGTGGCTTAATACCATTTCCGGGACGGGTCTCGCCGTAGCTGCGGTGAAAAACTTCATTATTATCAATCACCACCATAAACATACCGCGGGCATCGGTTTCGGAGAAAATCTTCTCACCGATCTCATCGACCAGCTGTGGTGCCAGCTTCAGTGCTTCCGGATTGCTTTCAACGATAGACCAGTCAAGCGGCGGACGTTCGGCAGACGCTGTACTGTGTTTCTCCGGCTGCGAAGAACAGGCGGACAGCGCAATAGCCAGCAGCGATAACGGCATCAGGCGTACAATATGACGGTGTAATTTACTCATGATAATTCAACAGCCTTCCATGCAGACACAGGGATATGACACTGTAAGTCAGTTATTTTTTGAAGATACGTAACAGGATACCAATGACGATACCAATAAAAATACCTGTCGCAACCCATCCGGCAAAGCCCATACCCACCTCACATTTATCGGGAACCGGAGAGGATTATATAAGCAATTGTATTGATGTCTATTCATCTGGGGCACAATCGCGGCAAATAAAAAAATATTATTATTCAGTGCGGAAATAAAGCGGGATTCTCCCGCCACCGCACAAATCCCGTATCCTGCTGAAACGCCGTCTTTTTAACCACTCAGCAAACCGCCTCTGTGATAGTTGTTGCACCACAGAGTGCCGCAAGTATAATAACGACGTTTTCCAGAACACACTTCTGTGCCGGAGTGGCGGAATTGGTAGACGCAGTTGATTCAAAATCAACCGCCCACGGGCGTGCCGGTTCGATTCCGGCCTTCGGCATTCTTAAGTGAAATCAAGCTACCGTAAGGTGGCTTTTTTTGTGCCTGAAATTCACTATCCGGCTGTTTTTCTCTGCATTTTTCGTTTGTAACTTACTGTAAAATAACATTTTAATTTTTTATTACGGGTTCATGTAACGCATTCCTGTTACGCCGTCGCCGTCCGGGCGCTACCGGGGCAAAAAAAGTCAATTTTGTGGTCAATTCGCTTCGATTTACATTTTGACCCGGAAAAAGAGGTCAGTTTCAGGGCTGAAAAGGGCGCACATTAATAGATTCACTATCAATAAATAATGAAAATACGTTCATGAAATAGATAGCGTTATCTATATATCTTGATTTATTCCCTTTCTTCAGTACCGGTATTTTTATCAGCTTAGGTAATTTTTTTTACCCACCGTTTCAGATTTAAGTCCAACCGGCAATATACTCGGTAAACCCGTTTACGATTAAAGGAGTACTTTTTCTGTCGTATCCGGTGAAAATATTTCCAGAATTCGACTCGTGGTGATAATTCCAGTTCGGCATAAATCGCTTCAATAACCAGAGTATCTTTAATTTTACAGTTAGTGTTTGTCCAGTAAAAAGAGGTTCTGGGCAATCAAACTAACCGGCAGGCTGCTATAACCGATAAACCCGTCTGAACTCATTCCTTAGCGCAGGTCTTTTTTAGGTCATTACCAGCGCTTTTTTGCAAAAAGCTCCTTTACAGCATGATTTTTTAGGCTGACTTCCGCAAACAGTTTTTTAAGTCTGGAATTCTTATTATTAAGCTCTTCAAGTCTTTTAATATCAATGGATTGAGTTACTACGCATTTCGATTTCAGGCTGTAATATGTGGCGTTTCTGACCCCGTTATGACGGGATCAGTCAGCTTTAAAATACTTACAATCAGTGATTCGGTAAAACGTGCTTTTCATCGTGACCTCCGCTGTTTTCAGGGTAGAAAATCTAATTATAGTTGTTCCATTTTAGGTGAAGTGGACAGACATAAATGAGCAATGAATAAACCGTTTATGTTCATATTTTTTGAATATTAGGGTGAACGGTGGTATCGGACTGGGTGAAAAATCAAGTGTTATAGTATATGATGAAAATAGGTAAGAATTTACTTTACTGAGTAAATAATGGAGTTCATTGCGTAGTCATTATGCGAGATAGAAAATGGCTGGTGCAAATCAGTTGAAGTTATTAATAAAAAATTATATTAACAAAAATAGTAGAAAGTTTTTGACAACCGTTTTACAGATTACGGTGCATGAGGCCAAAATCGGGTATGCTAACGTTACCGATAAGTTGTGGACACTTGCAGAAACAGTTAAATCAACTAGTTTCGATACTGAGAGTGATAACTTCCCTCGAATCTTATCCTCTAGTACAGCAATAACTAGCCATTCATCAACTATAGTGAAAATGGGCTAGCTATTATACAATTCAAAGTATTAGTTATTTTACTGGTAAAATTATTTACAATTTCTTTGATGTTTAGGGCAAAGCATATCAGATATTGTAAATATGTGTTTATATACAGTTGTTGATGTGTTTGAATAAACATCACCTGATTTATGTTTGTAGAGAGTGCTTGAATGGAAAATAAAAAAACTTTTACTTTCATTGACTTATTTGCTGGTCTGGGAGGCTTTCATTTGGCGCTGAAACGATTAGGTGGGATTTGCCGTTTTGCAGTCGAGTGGAAAGAGCCTCTCCAGAACTTATACGAGGATAATTTTGGTATTCGACCTCTTGGTGACATAACTAAAATACCACTTGATATAATCCCTGATCATGATGTCTTAACTGCTGGATTTCCATGCCAACCTTTTTCAAAGGCTGGTGAACAATTAGGGTTCGAGTGTACAAAGCAAGGGGGATTATTTTTCAACGTAGTCGAAATTTTAAAGCATAAGAGACCTAAATTTTTCATTCTTGAAAATGTCCCTAACTTATTAAAACATGATGATGGGAAAACGTGGATAAAGATACAACAATTGCTTGGTAAAGATGGACTTGGCTATAATATCGATGCGGCAAAACTGTCTCCGCATCGTTTTGGTATTCCTCAAATTCGTGAACGAATATATATAGTTGGATCACTGTTGCCGCTTGATGATTTTAAATGGCCCGAAGCCCTGAATACTGAAACCTCTATAGATAGTATTTTGGACGATAATCCGATTGATGCGAAATCACTTTCTCCTCAAGTTATCGATTGTTTAAATGCTTGGAGTAAGTTTTTAGAACTTTGTCCTCCTAATATTGAAATTCCTTCCTTCCCATTGTGGTCGATGGAGTGGGGGGCAACCTATCCTTTTGAAAACGAAACTCCTTATGCGAGAAAAATGCGATTAGGAATTAATGGGTTAAAAGGATTCCGGGCGAGCCATGGTTGTAAAATTGGCCTTCGAAGAAGTATGGATGATCGTTGGATGACATTGCCAAGCCATGCTCGAACAGAAGAATTTGAATTTCCAAAGTGGAAAAAGAATTTTATTAGGCAAAATAGAAAGTTTTATAATGATAATAAAAGCTGGATAGATGAATGGTTACCCGATATTTTAAGGTTCCCATCAAGCCTTCAGAAACTTGAATGGAATGTTCATGGTGAAGAGAGGGACATTTGGAGCTATGTTCTACAGTTTAGAGCCTCTGGTGTAAGAGTTAAGAGAAGAACTACAGCTCCAAGTTTAATTGCCATGACTGATACTCAAGTCCCAATTATTGCTTGGCAAAAGCGTTACATGACACCTCGTGAGTGTGCTAAGCTCCAGTGTCTTGATGAATTAAATAAGCTCCCTGAAAGTCCAACCCAAGCCTTCCAGGCTTTAGGTAATGCAGTCAACTCGAAAGTTGTCGAATGGGTAGCCAACGCGTTATTAAGTTCCCCGCTCGATGAGAGTGATAACAATAATTTAATTTTTTAGAAGATAAATGTATTTCCTATAATTAAAAGTGCTTAAGGAGATAATTGTGGTGCTTTCAAAGGTTGATATTCGTCCAGGAGTAAGTATATTAGCCGTTTTGCGGCACCTTAATTATAAACCTTGGTTTGCTTTGGGGGAATTTGTAGACAATGCCTTGCAGAGCTTCTTAGCAAACTCGGCAACGAGTTCTTTAAAAAAAGTAACTATAGAAATAAATATAGACTCAACTGAACCTGCCCGAATATCAATTAAAGATGACGCTTTTGGGATTCCTTTAGCGGACTTTCCAAGAGCTTTCAAACCGGCATCAATCCCTCCGGATAATACTGGTCTATCCGAATTTGGTATGGGTATGAAAAGTGCAGCGTGTTGGTTTTCTCCTAAATGGGAGGTTCGAACATCTGTGATTGGTGAACCAATAATAAGAACAGTGTACTTTGATATTGAAAATATGATTGCGGATGAGTCACATGAAATATCAATAAAAGAAAATAAAGGTGGTGAAGAACAACATTTTACGGAGGTTATTTTAAATAATGTTTTTCATGTTCCAGTTAAACGAACTATCCATAAAATAAAAATACATTTAGCTAGCATCTATAGGTGCTATATTAGAAAGGGACTTTTAACACTGAAGGTTAATGGAGAGGTATTAAGTTATCAAGAACCAGAAATACTTAGATCCCCCTATTTTAAGGATAAAGATGGAGAGCCTATTATCTGGCGAAAAGATATTGAATTTAAATTTGGTGATAATATTTCTGTAAATGGTTTTGCTGCTATACGTGCTGTGGGTAATACTAGTGAGGCCGGATTCTCACTTTTCAGACGAGATAGGGTTATTCAAGGAAGCGCTGATGAAACCTATCGTCCCACATATGTTTTTGGTAATTCGAATAGTTATAAGTATCAGCGTGTGTTTGGTGAGTTATATATTAATGGGATTGAAGTTAGCCATACAAAAGACGGTTTTAGATGGGGAGAGTTAGAGCAAATATTTCTAAAATTGTTACGCGATAATTTAGATAGCGATGATATGCCTTTATTACGTCAGGCGGAAGGCCATAGGGTTAGAGTAAATGATAATAGGCTAATCTCACTTGTTGGACATGCGGTTGATAGCTCAGTGGATGAACTGAGGAATCATTTGCCGTTGATAATCCCTAGTATACTTGACTCTGTACTAATTGATACTCCTGTCGAACATACTGAATACCAGTCTCAGTTAATGAAACGAACTTTTGATATTTCGTTTCGTGATCAAAATTGGTCTGTATGTATTGAAATATCGAACGATGTTTCTAATAGTGAGTGGTTAGCATTGAGTGATACAGGGAGGATAGGCGATATATGTAGACGGTTACATATTCAGATGTCGATGTCTCATCCTCTAATGATTCAGTTCGCTCAAAAAGATGGAGATGTTTCTGAAATTATGTTTCGCGTGGGGGCTGCCCTTGCTATAGCTGAAGTATTGGCTAGGGACTCTGGTGTCAGTAAAGCCGGAACAGTCAGGCGAAACATGAATGATATCTTACGAGATGTATTTTCGAATAGGTAAATATAAATGAGCTTAGAAACTAGAAATGATTTCATTAATAACGGAATGAATTGGTCTCCTGAAAAGGGTAAAGAAACTGAAGCCTTTTTAGAACAGAGTGGTATGCCGGATGGCGCTAAAGAAAAATTACTAGAAGATGCTATTTCAATATTATCCCGTGGAGTTTCTCCTGAAATAGAAAATGGACAAGAAATTGGTCTTGTTGTTGGCTATGTGCAAAGTGGTAAGACCATGTCCTTTGAGACTGTTGCGGCGCTTGCAAGGGATAATGGTTTTCATATAGTAATTGTTGTTGCAGGGACATCAATCCCTCTACTTGAACAATCCACGAGTCGATTAAAAAAAGATTTGGGGCTAAATGATTCAAGACGAGGCCGGAGATGGGTACAACTAGAAAATCCGTCCTCTTATGATACTGCTGGGCAGGTCATCCATAGTACGTTATCCATATCAAAAGATTCGTCTACTGAGGATATATATAAACAAACAATTCTTATTACCGTCCTTAAAAACCATAAAAGAATAAATAAACTAGCTGAAATACTTGAAGCTTTAGATTTGAATGGAACATCTGTTCTTATTATTGATGATGAAGCGGATCAGGTTAGTCTAAATACTGGAGTTTCTCAGGGAGAAGAGAGTGCAACATATGGTTGCTTAATGAGACTAAGAAAAGCTTTACCGAATCACACCTATTTACAATATACAGCTACTCCGCAAGCACCTCTTCTTATAAGTATTATAGATTCCTTATCACCTAATTTTGTAAAAGTATTAGAACCAGGCGATGCTTATGTTGGTGGTCGTGATTTTTTTGGGGCGAATTCTGAATATATCAATATTATTCCACCAAGTGAAGTTCCGACAAAAGATAATCCTTTAAGCCATCCACCTTCATCATTGCTAGATGCCCTACGTATATTCATGATTGGAGTAACTGTAGGCATTAGCGAGTCCGGGAATGCCGGTAATCGCTCAATGCTTGTGCATCCTTCTCATTTGACTTCTCAGCATAAAGAGTATTATGGCTGGGTTAGAAGTACATTTGATGAATGGCACAGGTGTTTGGCGCTATGTGATGATGATCCGGATAAGATAGATCTCCTAAACGAATTTAGAGAGTCGTACAATCAGTTAAATACAACAGTAGCACTACCATCATTTGATAAAATTATAAATTCTTTTAGCATTGCATTTAAAAGTACTCAGATAGTTGAAGTTAATGCAAGAACTAATAAAACACCGGCGATCGACTGGCAACATAAATATGGATGGATTTTGGTTGGTGGAATTGCGGTTGACCGAGGATTTACTGTTGAAGGATTGACTATAACATATATGCCTAGAGGTATTGGTGTCGGTAATGCTGATACTATACAGCAGCGAGCAAGGTTCTTTGGATATAAAAAAAGCTATTTGGGTTTCTGTAGGGTTTATTTAGAGCAAAGTACACTTGATGCCTTTAGAAATTATGTCATGCATGAAGAAGATATAAGGAGGCAACTTAAGGAAATTGAAGTAAGTAATAAGTTATTAAATTCTTGGAAGCGAGCATTCTTATTAGATCTTGATTTGAAGCCCTGTAGGGATAGTGTTATTGAATTTGATTACATGCATACTAAATTTTCTGATAAATGGATTTTTCCAAAAATAACACATCCTTCAGAATCTGTAGTTATTGAAAACCAAAATACAGTATCAGAATTTTTGAACCGTCTATCTATGCGTTGTGATGAGGGACATGTAGACCGTACAGAAAATCAGAAACATTATATTTGTGATAACGTTCTTTTAAGCGATTTGTTCGAAAATTTACTTGTAAAAATAAGGGTTGCTGGAAATTATGACTCTCATAATAATACAGCTTTATTATTGCATTTAGCAAAGGCAATTGAAAGAGACTCAACAGAGAGTTGCGTTATTTATAGAATGAGCCCAAATGAGAAAAGAGTTAGGGATGTAGGTTCTTATTTATTTCAAGGTGCTTATCCTACAACAAAATCTAGACGCGGGGAAATATACCCAGGTGATTCTTCAATTAAAGATAATAACCGAGTGAGTGTTCAAATACATTTTATTAATTTAAAGTGTGATGGTAAAGTAATTATTAATAATGTTCCTGTGGTTGCGGTGTGGATACCGAGACGATTGGCTTGTTCAATTATAGTGCAACATCAAAGTTAAATGCTATCCTGCTAGGGTAGAGAGTGTTCTCTACCCTTTATATATATCACTAAGGCTAATGTGCTTGTTGAATATAAGAATAACTTCTGATTGTAGTTATGAATTAATCTTTCTGAGGGAAGGGCTTTTAAGTCATATTTTCTTTGAGTGTAAGTATCCCGGAAAACGGTTTGTCAGAATTTGCTGAGCCAGCTTATCAATTAATTCCGGGTGTTCGCGTAATTGCCGGTAAGCAGTTTCATCAAAGCCGCCTGATACGTGATTATCAATCAACTCTTTCTTTGTCGGCTGCGTGTTACCCCTGCGGTGTTTACAACCTTCCGCATCGGTGATTTCCCAGAAACCATCACTCCTGAGCCGCCAGAAAGGCATATTAGGGTAATCGGTGCGTCGCTTGGGTCCAAACTCTCTCAGCAGGCGGGTCAGTGGTTCGTGGATTTCCCGGCCATAATTGAACAGACGCGGATGCCCCGCCTTATATTGCGAAAGCACATACAGCAACAGCAATGGCTTATGGGGTGCGCATACGTCACCCTGGCGCCACACTGAAATGCTGGCGATGGCGGATTGCAGTGTTTCGGGAGATATCATAATAAGAATGAACCGGGTAACATATTTATATAACTGCGATCATGCTCGTAAAACCGGTGAATTTCAATGGAGGGTGTCACGTTAACAGGAGGAAAAGACTGATGTTTTCGTCTGGTTATACTCATATTCACACAAACATCAGACTCACCGAAAGTATAAGCGCCACATAAGCCGCCAGAAAAATATAGGGTGTGATTAACAGGAGTGATAACAGAAACAATATAATACGTAAAAGCCGGTCAGATGAGATGGATGAAAGCCAGAGGATGAACAGGGAGGCGATAAAAATCACTGTGATATCAATGTATTTATAGACAGAAAAAATAGTATCGACCAATATCATTTCTCCCTGATGATTATTATCCCGTTGTCATCCTTAACATACTCAAAAATTGAAAATTTTCAATGTTTTCAGCGCGTTTGCTGTTACAAAAATTATAACAATTTCAATAGAATATTGATTATATTTACCGCATTGATATCTGCTGTAAACCAGACCTCCCTGAAAACAAAAAAAGACGAAGATCCCTCTTCGTCTTTTTACTTACAGCATCTCACAGATTAAAAGCTGAAACGGTATCCGCCGTTAATCTGGTACTGATCAAACCGGTTGCCGGTTGAGCTGTCTGCTTCTGCATACAGGGTATGTTTTTTGCTGATATTGGCGCTGATGCCCAGTCCGTTGTTCCACCAGTTTCCTTTGAAGCTGTGTGCTTCGCGGGAGCCGTTCAGTTTATAGTCCGTGTTGCCCTGAAACTCTCTGATAAAACCGGTTTTCAGGTAAACGTTGATCTGGCTGTCACCGGTGGTGGTTTCATAACCGATCAGTGTACCGGCGCGTCCGATGGTGGAATCATAGCTGCCGAGGTCGATTTTCAGGCCGTTGCTGGCGTGAATACCGGTTGAGTCCTGATGGCTGTAGGTCAGCTGTGCCTGCGGTTCGATATAGAATCCATTACCGGTCTGGTTCAGGCTGAACTTCCGGCCTGCTTCTGCTGACAAACTGACACCCGTTGAGCTGCCGTCGCCGCTGACATTATTGTTCTGGCTGTCCGATACGCTGAATTTATTTTTCAGCCGGGAGACCTTGGCAATACCGTCAACATAGAAACCGTTATCCGCCATATAGGTGGTGTAAAGTCCCAGATGGTATGAGCGGACAGTGCCGTCCCCGCCGCGATAGTCCGGTGAGCCCTGCGTTAAGCCCGCAAAGGTACCGATATACAGCGGTGTGTCCGGTGAGATACGTTTATCAAAGCCCAGCTGTGTACCGCCGTAGGTCATGTCAAACCCGCTCATTTTGCCGCCGGCAAAGGAGTTGAATTTACCGCCGAAGCCTCTCAGCCATGCATTATTATCCCCGCCGTTCTGACGCAGATCACCCATGCGCTGCATCAGTGTCTGGGTCTCTGCGTAGTTAATCAGATAACCCACGTTCAGGAAATTACCGCCTGCATCCGCCGTGGTGGTGATCGGTGGTTTTGGTTTTTCCGGTTCCGGCTCTGGTTCCGGATCAGGATCCGGGACTACCGGCGGCGGAACGTAGGCACCTGATGAGTACAGTTCCCAGTTATTACCGTTCTTGCGCACATCATACAGATAACCGCCTAACTCGACTTCAGACGTTGAAGTAAAGCTGGCTGCGCCGTCTGCGGTTTCCACGACGGTCAGAATTTCATTCCCGGTTGTGGCCAGGCTGCCGCGGTTTAATACGGTTAATGAATGATCACCAGAGCTGGTACCGGTTACCACCAGTTTGTCACCGGCGTTGTTGACACCATCACCGTCACCGACAATATCAGTCCGCAGCGTGAATGCACCGTTGCCGCTGAGGTTGGCGACACTCAGTGTTGAGTAACCGGTATCGGATAATCTGTGCGATAAATCGACGGTGGTATTATTCAGTATCAGATTATCCAGGTTGGAATCATCTGTGACATTCCAGCGGCTGTTGTCCATGGTGACATTCAGCAGGCCGCCGTTGACGTTATCGCTGTAAGCGTTCCCGGTCCATTGTGAGCCGGAAGCCATATCCACATTGATCAGGCCGCCCCGTGACTGAATACCGCCGTTGATCAGCATTTTGCCCGTTGCATTAATCCGGCTGGCGGCATAGCCGTCATTGTGCTGGGTGGCAATGGCTATCTGATCTGCGGTTGCCATATTAATGGTCAGGTCGCCGGTCAGATCAATCTGGCTGTTGGTCATGGCATAGACACCACGCGTGCCTGCGGCACCTGTGACCGAGATATTATCACCGGTCATGACACCGCCGCCCAGCGCCCACAGTCCCAGACCCAGGCTGCCGTTGCGGTCAATCGTAATATCGGTGTTTGACAGGTTGATTTTAGCACCGGAAAACTGTGCTGACGCACCGTAAGAGCCTCCGGAGAAAATGGTATTACGGTTATCCGCCGTACCGGTAAAGTTGATGGTCGTACCTGAGCCGTTGGTGACCAGACCACCGCCCTGTTCAGAATACATATGGCTGCCGGCACCGATATTGGCGGTTCCGCCGCGAACTTCCAGCGCGTTGGCATTGCTTCCGCGGGCGATAATTGTCAGGGCATCTGCTTTGATGTCACCAAAGCTCCAGATACCGTGGGCGTTATCGCCGTTGGTCATAATTTTGCTGTCAGTACCCAGATCAACAATCGAGTTTCTCTGGATATTCATGCCGTATGCACTGGATCCCTGTGCATCGATAGTCAGGTTAGTGGCAGTAAAATAGGAAGGGCCATTGGATGCGGTGCCGTTCAGGCCGTCGATACGGATACCATAGCTTCCGGTACCGTTGGTTTTAATCGTACTGCCGCTGCCCAGATTGACGTTACTGCCGTAGTCTGCGATAGACAAGCCAATGCCGCTGTTACCTTTGGTTTCAATAGAAAGACGGTCAGCGGTCAGGGTGGAGGCGTTGCTGACCACAACACCGCTTGCCATGCCGTTACCGGTTCCTTCCACTTTCACACTGCTGCCGGTTCCCAGATTGGCCTGTACTTTTTTACCGGACAGGTCAACACCGATAGCACTTTTACCGGTTACGTTCACGGATAAGGCATTGGCGTTTAATACACTGTTATTTCCCTGAATAACCACGCCTTTGGCGTATTTGTCCGTGTCTGTCACATTCACAGTCACGTTATTGCCGAGATTGATGGTTCCGGCACCATTGTTATAGGAGTTCAGGACACCATAGCGGTTTCCGGATGCATCCCCGGTGTCACCGGTGATCCGGTCACCATCATTAACGGTAATATTGGTGCCGCTCTGGCTGCCGATATCCGCAGCCTGCGCAGTCTGTAAACAGACCGCAGTACTCAGGCTGAGAAGCCCGGCTGCCGCTAACCAGCCCCGCAGTGAGAGGGCGGTATAGCCAGAATTAGGGGATCGCTGATATCCCCTGATAAACAGGTTAATATTCATAACATTCCTTTTCATAATTTTTATTTTCCAAAAACACATAAAAATTATGTAAATAAGATATTTTTATTATCATTATTATTGATGTAAGGCAGGAAACAGAATGTATCTTCCTGATGCATAACAACAATAATTAACGGACTAATTGGCTGGTATTTACCAGTTCCCGGTGGTGTATTTGCTGAAAAAGTCATGCTTCGTATCAGAGATACGGGTAAAAAATTCAGCGGGTGTTATATTAAATACAGCAAGTATATTAATGAGTGTTGATACCGATATTTCACTCGTGGCATTTTCATAGCGGGAAATCTGTTGCTGACTGATTCCCAGTTCTGCGCCAAGATCAACGCCGCTCATTCTTTTTTCTTTACGTAACTTTCGGATCAGCGCGCCTACATCATGCAGTAATATCTGATTATTTTTCATAATAGATTCCACTCCCCGGGCCGTAACAGGATTCAGGTGTGATGTGTTTACTTATATGACAGCGGTGCTGATTAAGCAGGGAGAAATATTAATTAACGCGAAAACAAAAATCGTAATATCCTGTAATAAATTATTACAAATCCGGATGTAATAATATTAATTGCAGTTACCCGTCTGCTGCGTATAAATAATTACCATCTGGTAATGAAATATACAAGACATGTGAAAACATAAAAAATTGTTATTAACGATCGATATTTCACTTATGATAGGCAAAAACTATCATCAATTGATTATTGATCGGTTTTAGCGATCTTTTACATATTGGCTGAGTAAGTAAAAATCCTTGTATTGCGTTTATTGTTTTCTATTTTTTGTATCTTATTCAATTCGTTATATTGTACCCCGTCATTTTGACTGAAATGAAAAGAAGGGAAAATCATGGTTCGAGTTTTCCGGATCGCGCTCGTAAAAGTGTGATACTTTTCACACAAATACTTACACTTTTCTTTTCAGATTTGGCGGATCATTTGTCTGATGTTTACCGTATGACGTGTTTTTCCCGGCGTTATTGGCTTTTTATATAGCAATCAGCAACATTCCTTACTGTGGCGGAGCGGAATCCGGTTTCTTATGCTTTTCAGGGCCTGAAATCCGTATTTATCGCTGTGTTTTTTCCCCGGGGGAATATTGTTTTTACCGGCAGATTAATAACAATAAAATGTGGGTTTTATTGTATTTTGGGAGTGGTTTAAAATGCGTGTTTTTGAAGGGGATAATGAAGTGGTAATGTGATGGCAGTAAGTATTACAATGCATCTGTTTAACGGTTTTTTATCTTTACTGCTATTTTTATTTATTTAACGGGGATGTAACACATCTGTCGTGGTTACACCCGGAAAGGATATTTACCGGTATATTTATTTTTCTGTCAGCCAGCGGTTACGGGTATTCTCCGTTTGTGGTAACGTATTATTCTGATTTTGTTTTTCGTCAGGTGAAATATTGCGTGTATTTTCCGGTGATGGTGTCAGTGTGGCTGTAACATAAGTGACCCAGCCGACTCTGGCACTGGTTATCTGATATCCGGTACCGGCTTTTTCTGCCTGACGGGCTATTTTGGCTTCTGCGTCAGATAATGTATCCCCCCAGGCGGTAACCGTTTGTGCAAAACCGGAAGCTGAAATAAAAAGCAGAACCGGGAATGCGATTATTTTCAGGGTGTTCATTATCATTATTTCCTCTGCCTGGTGAGTTACCGTAAAGATATTAATGAGGAAACTGTACTGCGGATAAACGGTAAAAGAAAGTGCAGAAATGGCGGATGCTGTATTTTCGCATCCGCCTTATGGCAGGGAGGATTGCTGTTATTTTCCGGAGAAGGCAGCGGCAAATGCCGGGTTTAACGTCAGGCTGTCTAAATACGCTTTCATGACCGGAGAGATGGTAATTAAGTCATGCTTGGCCAGGAACATCAGGAAATAGCCGGTATACACATCAACGGCAGTCATAGTGTTGCCGCATAAATACGGTGCCGCATCAGCCAGTCCGGTTTCCAGGCAGGCCATCACGCGGTCAAAGGAGCCGAACCCTGACATTTTCTGTTCTTCTTCTGTCAGTATCTGGCCCATCTCTTTGGCGGTGAAGGCCGCTTCAACCGGACCGGCGGTGAACAGGAACCAGCGGTAATAGGTGCCGCGTTCCGGAGCATCAATCGCCGGTGCAAAGCCTTTTTCAATAAATTTATCGGCAAGATACATGCAGATAGCGGCTGTTTCCGTAATAACACGGTCGCCGTCGGTTAATGCCGGTACTTTACCCATCGGGTTGATAGCCAGATATTCCGGGGTATGCATATCGGCACCATAATCGAGTTCCACGCGCTGATACGGCACATCCAGAATTTTCAGAAATAAATCGACGGTATTCCCGCGTGACATTGCATTGGTATAAAGTGTCAGTCCGCTCATGATGCTCTCCTGTTTAGTGTGTTGAGGCATCATCATAGGTGAGGGGAGTGTCAGAATCTGTCAGGAGGGATGCAGAGGACTTCTTTGCGCCAGCGGTCGAGCAGGTATTTTTTCGGGTACGGCAGTTTGTCGGTTAATACTTCACAGGATTGAATTCTGTCGAGCCGGAAATGCCGGTAGCTCTGACGTAATTCACACCAGGCGGCCAGCACCTGCACCTCTTTCATATAACCGATGGCAATCGGCCAGATAATCCTGTTGCTGGTCTGTGCCTCTTTATCCTGATAACACAGTTTGATTTTCAGCTCTTCCCGCAGACTGCGGCGCAATTCCCCGGCAATGATATTATCGACCTGTGTCAGCTGTGAGGCGGGCACAAATAATGTGCTGTCACTGAATACAGCGCGGGATCCATGTTCCACCACAGCGTTGATTTTATTTGCCGCGCGGGCAGCGGAGGCTTTCAGCTCATCATCCGCATTACTCTGTACCCAGCGTAACCCGAGAATTAAGGCTTCCAGTTCATTGACATCAAATATCATCGGCGGCAGCAGTAATCCGGATTTCATCTGATAACCGAGACCGGCTTCACCGGTAATTTCAGCACCCTGGCAGCGCAGGGTTTCAATATCCCGGTAAACGGAACGCACACTGATTTGTAATTGCGAGGCGAGGGAATCCGCCGTGACCGGATAACGGTTCTCTTTCAGGATCTGTAATAAGGTGAGTAAGCGCTGGGTGCGTGTCATAAGGTATCAGCCTGGCGTGATAGTTAATCCGGAGTCCGTAATACTGCCTGAAACAGCACTGCTTATCAGCCAGGTTTTTATTAATGTCAGCAGCATCGGGTCAGATAATTTTGTTTTCCCGGTCAGGGCACATTCCCAGATGATTAATGTGCGTAACCCCATGCGGTGCAGTTCTGCGATATATTTTTTATCGCGGATTTTATTCTCTGATAATTTTTTTTGCCAGAATGCGGTCCGTGTGGCGGGAAGCCGGAATTTCTCACAATCGTGCATGTGCCAGAAACAGCCGTGAATAAAGATAGCGGTCCGCCATTTTGCCATCCATATATCGGGTTTGCCGGGTAAATCTGCCGGATATAACCGGAAACGGAAGCCGTTATGATGCAACAGCTTTCTGACATGATGCTCCGGTCTGGTATCCCGGTTGCGGATGGCGCGCATATTCCGGGAGCGGGTTTCTTTGTCATGTACATCCATCGGATTTTCAGCCGCTGATTTCAGGAATAAACCCAGATTACCCTATTTCGCCGGGAAAATATGTGCCGCGCCGCCGGAAGATTATTTTACCGGCGGTATTGCACCGGCCCGGACTAATGCCGCCGTGAGTTGTTCAGCTATGGCTTCGACAACAGTCATACAGACAGAATTGCCGAACTGTTTATAAATCTGCCCCTGGGAAACGGCATCGGTAATATAATTTTCCGGAAATCCCTGGAGGTTCGCACATTCACGCGGGGTGAGTTTGCGCGGGTTTCTACCGTCCCGGGACTGGTCAATCAGGATCTCAGAACCGTCTTTATAATAGCGGGCACTCAGGGTATTGGTATATTCACTGTTTTTATTAAACAGACAATATCCGAAGCCGTTACCTCTGGCTTTATGTTCTCTTTTGCGTTTCTGATGGCCGGCCCATAATTTATCGGAGATGGTAAAACGATCTTTTTTATAGCGCACCGCATCTTCCGCCAGCGCTTTTTTGCTCTGGAGAATATCACCGAGACAGGTAGGCTGATGAGTCGGTTCCGGCCAGGAAAATAAGGTGTCAAAATCCGCATCCGGAAACTGGTCGCGATCAAAACCGATAATAAAAATACGCTCGCGGTTCTGCGGAATACCAAAATCGGCGGCACGCAGCACGCGGAAATCAACCCAATAGTTCAGTTTTTGCGACAACGCGCTGCGGGTCTCTTCACTCAGCGGAATATTATCCGGCACAGTCTGTTCATACTGTCCGCGCAGAATATCGAGGATAGTCTGTAATGTCCGGCCGCCGTCGTGGCCACGCAGCTGTTTGACGTTCTCCAGCAGAAACGCCTTCGGCCGTTTCTCTGTCATGATGCGCTGGACTTCAAAGAACATGGTACCGCGGGTGTCGTTAAACCCCTGACGCGCACCCGCCTGTGAAAATGCCTGGCACGGAAAACCGCCGAGAAGAATATCGTGATCCGGAATATCTTTTGCCGCGATCCTGGTGATGTCGCCGTCAGGCATCTCACCGAAATTGGCAAAATAGGTGCGCTGGGCGAATTTATCCCACTCAGAGGTAAACACACAACGACCGCCCTGTTGCTGAAAGGGCAGGCGGATCCCGCCGATGCCGGCAAAAAGATCGATAAAAGTGAATCTGCAATTATCCTCGGGTGACTGCCGGAAAGGGGCGTCCTCTGGGTGTTTTTTCAAAATCATCTCCGGTTCGGGAAACAGCCGCCGGGCAGTGCGCCGGTTTTATCCCGGCACTATATCACTGCCCGGGGCTCCGGGAAACAGGAAGGCCGGAAAAACAGGTATGTCCGGCGGGCGCGGAAACTGGTATATGTTGTCTCTCTGTATTAATTTGTTCTTAGCGTAACTATTTCAGGGGGAATGAAAATGCCTGTAACCAATCCGGATGTTCTGAAGCTCCGTTTATTAGGCGATATGTATGATGACAGCTATTTCCCGGACCATCTGGTGAAGCAGGGAGAGGAGATTCTTCTGCGTCTGTGTGAGGTGCTGGAAAACAATCCGCCGGACGACCTGGCGGCGCTGTATGTGCTGACACAGCAGGCGACAGAGGAATTTAATGATTTGCAGGATGCGTTTGATGAAGCAGGCAGTGAGATTGAAACCGTTGCCCGGGATTCTATCGGCGAATCCTTTTACCTGATTGCCCGTGCATACGGCTTTGAGGATGCGGACCCGGAGGAGCTTATCGCAACGCGGGACTGGTAATTCAATAACAATAATGAGGTGATCATGAATCACAAATCCGGTGGGCTGAAGATAGACGGAAAGACCTTACTGAATCATTTGCAGGAACTGGGAAATGCCGGGGCGGATCCGGTAAAAGGCGGGCGGACGCGGACAGCGCTGACCGATGCGGAAAAGCAGGGGCGTGACCTGGTGGTCAGCTGGATGAAAGCGCTGGATCTGGTGATCCGTATTGATCAGATCGGAAACATTTTCGGCACACTGCCGTCAGTTTCCGGAAACAGCGATACCGCGCCGCTGATGATAGGGTCACATATCGATACGGTGATTAACGCCGGGGCACTGGATGGCTGCTACGGCGTGCTCAGCGGCCTGGCGGTTGTCCGCGCATTTCGGGAAGCTGGTGTGCTGCCGTCCCGTCCGATCACGGTGGCGGCATTCACTAACGAAGAAGGTGTGCGTTTTCATCCGGATATGATGGGCTCGCTGGTGTATGCGGGCGGTTATCCGCTGGAAGATGCTCTGAATGCGGTGGCCACTGACGGTGCAGTGCTGCGTGATGAGCTGGAACGCGCCGGTTATGCGGGCAGTATGGTGCCGGGCAGCATTGTGCCGCACGAGTATCTGGAACTGCATATTGAGCAGGGACCGGTGCTGGAGGCGGAAGGATTACAGATCGGGGTGGTGGAGAGCTTACAGGGTATCTCGTGGCAGAAAATCACCATCACCGGCACGGCAAACCATGCCGGAACCACGCCGACACGGCTGCGTCATGATGCCGGATATGCGGCAGCGAAGCTGATCACCTTTCTGCGCGAAGGTATTTCTCAGAAAAACGGGGCCACATTAACCACGGTGGGGACGATTGCTTTTGAACCGAATGCGGTTAACGTAATCCCGGGCTCGGCAACGTTCACCATTGATATGCGGGACCCGGACGAAGAGCGCCTGCAATGGGCGGAAGGGCAGATCCGCGATTATCTGGCGGTGTTATCAGAGCAGGAAGGGGTTACGGTCTCAGCCCGTCAGCTGGCGCGTTTTCAGCCGGTGGTGTTTGATAAAACCCTGGTCAACTGTGTGGAGAATGCGGCCAGAGCCGCCGGGAGTGCATATCGTCGTATGCCGTCCGGTGCCGGACATGATGCGCAGATGATTGCGCGGATAGCGCCGGCAGCGATGATTTTTGTGCCGAGTAAGAACGGAATCAGCCATAACCCGGCTGAATATACCGAAGATGCCGATCTGATACGCGGCGCGCAGGTGCTGCTGGATACGGTGATACTGAGACTGGCTGAGCCGGTGTAAGTTATCCCGGCAAAACGGCGGCATCCGGGCGGATGCCGCCCGGTGAATTATTTTACCGCTGCGGGCTGTTTGCCCCGGCTGACCAGCAGCCAGACCGCCACACAGACAATCAGCGCACCGAGGAAGAAATTCGGGCTGAGTGTCTCATCAAGCACAAGATAACCCCACAAAATACCGAACGGCGGGATCAGAAAGGTCACTGTCAGTGAGCGCATCGGGCCGATATCCGCAATCAGGCGGAAATAGAGAATATACGCCACTGCCGTACAGAGCAGCCCCACCGCAATCACACTGCCCCAGACCATCGGCTGTGCCCAGTTAACCGCCGGGCCGGTCGTGACACTGAAACCGAAAAACGGCAGCAGGAACAGCGTGGCACCGAGCTGGCTGCCGAACGCAACCAGACGGGCATCCAGACCGCCTTTTTCACTGATCCAGCGCCGCGTCAGGAATCCCGCCAGCCCGTAACAGGCGGTGGCAAGCAGACAGGCGGCCACGCCCCATAATAAATGGGCGGAAGACTGACTTTCCCCGACCGTGGTGATCACCACAATACCGGCCAGTCCCATCATCACCCCCAGCCATTTGCGGGCGGTCAGGGTTTCGGCAAAGAAAGCAAAGCCGATCAGCGCCCCCATCAGCGGCGTGGTGGCGTTGAGAATGGCGGAGTAACCGGCCGGCAGCCACTGCGCGGCCAGACAGTACATAAAAAAGGGAATGCCGGAGTTAATCACGCCCAGTAATAATGCCGGTTTTAATTTTCCGTCAAACCGGAAGGTGCGGCGCATGATAAGGAGGATCACCAGAAGTCCGGCACAGCCGAAAAAGACACGCAGAAAGGCCGTGTTAACCGCGCCGAACTGCGGGGAGGCCACCCGCATAAAAAGAAAGCTGGCACCCCAGATGGCCGCCAGCAGGGTAAGCCGCAGATAGTCCGCAGGTCGCATGGGATTCCTTATCTGAAAATCAGTGAGTTAAGAGGGAAGTATCCGGTTCCGATTATACCACAGTGAATAGTCACCCCCTGAAAATCAAATATAAAAAGCAAGCGGGGAATATTTCTTCTTGTGATAATCATTCTCAGTCAATATTATCAGCAGTCTGATAATGAACTTTTTTGATCTCCACAGGAAAGATACCAATGCGCATCCGCTCTCTCTGTCTTCTGACACCCTGCCTGACCCTGTTAATCACACCGGATGTCCTGGCGGTAACTTCTGCCGATTCCGGCGAACCGATTGTGGTCTCTGCTTCGCGCAGCTACCGGACAGTTTCTGAAATGGCCCAGACCACCTGGGTAATTGACAATGCGGATATCGCGCAGCAGGCGGAAGGCGGCAAAGAGCTGAAAGATATCCTGGCGCAGCTGATCCCGGGGATGAGTGTCAGCGGCCAGGGCCGGACAAACTACGGCATGAATATGCGCGGGCGCTCAATGATTGTGATGGTGGATGGCGTACGCCTGAATTCATCACGCAGTGACAGCCGCCAGCTGGATTCGATTGATCCGTTCAATATCAATCATATTGAAGTGATTTCCGGTGCGACCTCCCTGTACGGCGGCGGCAGCAGCGGTGGTCTGATTAATATCGTGACCAAAAAAGGTCAGGAAGAAAAACAGGTTGAGGTTCAGATCGGCGGCAAAAGCGGGTTCCGCAACGGTTCGGACCATGATGAAAACGTGGCAGCTGCGGTCAGCGGCGGTAATGATCAGGCTTACGGGCGTTTATCCGTGGCTTATCAGCGTTACGGCGGCTGGTATGACGGCAAAGGCCGCGAAATCCTGATCGATAACACCCAGACCGGGCTTCAGTATTCTGACCGCCTGGATGTGATGGGCTCCGGAACTCTGACGATTGATGACCATCAGTCGCTGGAACTGATGGCTCAGTATTACAACAGTGAATCTGACGGTAAACACGGGATCGATCTGGGCAAAGATTTTGCGGCGGTGCTGGGAAAAGGCACTGCGCATAACAGCGACAAACTGGATTCTGACCGGATCCCGGGTACCAAACGCCATATGGTGAACCTGCAATACAGCAACAGTGATCTGCTGGGACAGGATCTGGTGGCGCAGGCGTATTACCGTGATGAAACCCAGACCTTCTATCCGTTCCCGGCGCTGGGCGGTAAAAAGCCGGATTATGTGGTCAGCAGCATCAGTGCATCAGAGCAGAAAACTGATTTCTACGGTGGTAAAGTCACCTTTAACAGTAAACCACTGGATAACCTGACACTGACGTACGGCGCGGATGCCGAGCATGAAAAATTCAGTGCCAACCAGAAGTTCTTTAATCTGCAGAAAGCGAAGGAAAGCAACGGACTGACACTGGATTCCGCCTACAATACCGGGCGTTATCCGGGCTATACCACCACCACGATGGCGGCGTTTCTGCAAAGCAGTTATGACATCAACCCGCTGGTGACCCTGAGCGGCGGTATGCGTTATCAGTACACGAAAAACAAAGTGGATGATTTTGTCGGTTATCAGCAGCAACAGCTGATTGCGGAAGGTAAAGCCACTTCAGCGGATGCGGTACCGGGCGGGGAAACGGATTACAACAACCTGTTATTTAATGCCGGGGTGCTGCTCAACCTGAGCGATACACAACAGACCTGGTTTAATTTCTCCCAGGGCTTTGAAATCCCGGATATCGCCAAATTCTACGGTACCGGCACTTACGGTTCGCCGGTCAGTGGTCATTATCCGCTGCTCAACAGTGTGAACATCAATGATACGCGGGTCAAAGGTATCAAAGTCAACTCCTTCGAACTGGGCTGGCGTTACACCGGGGACAGCCTGCAAACCCAGCTGGCGGCGTACTATTCACTGTCTGACAGCAGCTACGACATCAATAAGAAAGATATGACTATCTTCCTGAAAGATGACAAACGCCGGATCTACGGTGTGGAAGGGGCGGCGGATTACGCGATCGCAGATACTGACTGGCGTGTCGGGACTAATTTCAACCTGATCAAATCCGAGACCAAAGCGGGCGATCAGTGGGAAAAATGGAGCGTGAAGTTTGCCAGTCCGTCAAAAGTCACCGCGTATGTGGCCTGGGAGCCGTCAGACTGGACACTGCGTCTGCAAAGCCAGCAATCCTTCAGCCTGACCGATGCGGACGGGGAGAAACTGGACGGATATAACACCGTCGATTTCCTCGGCAGCTATCAGTTACCGGTCGGTAAAGTCAGCTTTGCGGTCGAAAATCTGCTGGATAAAGATTACACCACCGTGTGGGGACAGCGCGCACCTATCCTGTACAGCCCGGCGTACGGCGCACCGGACTTATACAGCTATAAAGGTCGCGGCCGCACATTTGCACTGAATTACCTGGTGACATTCTGAGACCCGTTTTATGCGTATATTCATAGTAATGATGACGCTGCTGCTGAGCACGGGAGCCCGTGCTCAGACGCAAATTGTCACCGATTTACAGGGACGGTCCGTAGCGGTGAATACGCCGGTCAAGCGGCTGTTTCTTGCGGATGCCCGTGACATTCTGGCGGTGGATATTGCGGCGGGGAAAACCCATTTTTCCTCTCTCAGCGGATGGAGTGATACCCTGGCGCATTATGCGCCGGATCTGGAAGCAGCATATCTGGAGGCCGCGCCGGAACTGGCGCGGTTACCGGTTCTGCCGAAAAGCAAAGACGGTACTTTTACAACGGAAAACCTGTTGGCACTGTCGCCGGATGCGGTACTGATGCACAAATCCTCCTACGGGCTGATGAAAAGTACGAACCTGCTGCCGCAACTGGAAGCGGCGGGTATTCCGGGGATTTTTATCGATTTCCGCAGTGACATGACAGAAAACACCCCGAAAAGTATTCAGCTTATCGGCACACTGTTTGAAACCGAAGGGCGCGCCGCGGAGTTCTCGGAATACTACCGGCTTAAACTGGCCGCACTGCGTCAGCGTCTGCCGGAGCAAAAACCGTCCGTGCTGATTGAAAGCAATGCCGGGTTATTCGGCAATGACTGCTGCCGTTTATACGGACGTACCGGATTCGGCGAACTGGCGGAGATTGCGGGTGGTGATAACCTGGTGCGCGACACGATGCCGGCAAACGGCGCGGAAAGCAGCATTGAAAATATTCTGCATCTCAACCCGCAGTTCTATGTGCTGACCGGTGCGGACTGGAAACAGTATAACCGCCGTTCACAGGCGGTCACGCTCGGGTACGGCGCACCGGCAGAACAGGCGCAAAAAGTGATGAATGCGCTGATGAACCGCCAGGGATTAGCCTCACTGGAGGCGGTGAAATCACAGCACGTGATGGCGGTTTACCATAATTTCTACAACAGCCCGCTGAATATTTTTGCCGCCGAAGCACTGGCTGCATTTTTCCATCCGCAGGCATTCAGTGGCCTGAATCCGCAGGCGGAAATGGTGTCATTCCATCAGCGGTTTACGGCGATCAGCGGTGCCGGGACGTTCTGGGTGACGATGCAGTAATTATCCGTTTATCAGCAAAAACAGCACAAAAGCCCGGCACAGAAAACAGTGTTGCCGGGCTTCTTTTTTTATCACCGGTTAAAAATAAATCAATTTTGCCCCTCAATTTGATCCGCCCCGCAAAGTGACGACTCAACACCCTCAAAAATGTGATGAACATCTTATTTTCACCAGTGAAAATATGACTCAGGCCACATATTCAGCCCGGAAAATAAAAACAGCGAAATTATCAGTAAAAAGTAATTATATGAATTAACTGGATTATTTTTTGCTTTACACGATAAAGCGTTATTTCAGGCAAACGAGATCGGCTTCACATTCTTAAAACCGGAATGTGATCTTCGTCGCTATTTATTTAGGCGTAAATAAGCCATCTTTAAAATAAGAAAAAATCACATCAGGAGTTCGGTTTTGGATATTCATTTTGAGAGCGGGCTGTTATCCCTGAATCAGAATTTTGCATCTCCGGAAGAGGGCATCCGCTATGCCGGTGAGTTGCTGCAAAAATCAGGCGCATGTACCCCTGATTATATTGAGGAAATGATCCGCGTATATCATGAGTTCGGCCCGGTGATTGTGCTGGATACCGGGGTGGCGATGCCCCATGCGAGACCGGAAAAAGGGGCATTAAAAACCGCGTTCTCCGTGGTGGTGACCGGCACACCGCTGGTGTTTCATCACGAGGAGTTTGATCCGGTCAATGTCATTATTGCTATCAGCGCGACAGATTCAGATACCCATATTCATCTGATTCAGACCGTGGCTGATCTGATTGAAAATAATATTACTGAGTTTGTAAAAGAGAATAACAAAGAACAGATTTTACAGTTTATCCGGACGTCGATAGAGAGGACAGCATGATTAAAATAAGAACAGTGTGCGGCAATGGTATCGGCAGCTCATTAATGGCCGCCAATAACGTGAAGAAAATTTGTGAGGAGATGGGCATAAAAGCCGATGTGGCTTCAGTGGATTTTGCAAATGCCGTGGGTGAGAAAGCGGATCTGTATGTCACGATTAAAGAGCTGGCATCACAATTTCCGCCGCAGTGTGAAGTTGCCGTGATCCGCAGTTATGTGCATAAAGCCAAAATTGCGGAAGATATTAAAGACGCTTTACTGAAACTGAGTCAGTCCTGATAGTTCATTCTTTTTACAGGAATTAAATTATGGCTTATATTCTCTCATTCCTGACTGAGATATTCAGTCAGCCTGCCTTTCTTATGGGGATTATCTCCCTGGTGGGGTTACTGGCATTACGGTCACCGGTCAATAAATTATTAACCGGGACATTAAAACCGATCCTCGGTTATTTAATGCTGAGTGCAGGTGCCGGTGTTATCGTGGCAAACCTGAATCCGCTCGGTGGTATTATTGAAGCCGGTTTTAATATCCGGGGTGTTATTCCGAATAACGAAGCGATTGTTTCTGTTGCCCAGAAATTACTGGGTGTGGAAACCATGAGTATTTTATTACTCGGCTTTATTTTCAACCTGGCGATTGCCCGTTTCACCAAATATAAATATATCTTTTTAACCGGCCACCACTCTTTCTTTTTAGCCTGTTTATTCTCGGCAGTATTACAGGCCGCGAATTTCAAAGGCTGGGAAATGGTTATTATCGGCGGTTTCCTGCTGGGTGCCTGGTCAGCTATTTCACCGGCAATCGGACAGCGTTATACCAAGCGCGTTACTGAAGACGGCGGTATTGCCATGGGGCACTTTGGTTCCCTCGGTTATTACCTGTCTGCCTGGATTGCGGCGAAAGTCGGTAAAGCAGAAAACTCATTTGCGGATACTGAGATCTCCGAAAAATGGGGCTTCCTGCGCGATACCACAGTAACGACCGGTATTGTGATGGTCGTGATTTATCTGGTGTGCAGCATTGTTGCCGGTTCAGCTTATATCAGCACCATCACTGAGCAGAATATGGTGATCTTCTCCATCCTGACCGGTCTGCAGTTCGCGGTGGGTGTGGCGATTGTCTACAGCGGTGTGCGTTTAATCCTGGGTGACCTGGTACCTGCGTTCCAGGGTATCAGCCAGAAACTGATCCCGAACTCGATTCCGGCGGTTGACTGTGCTGTCTTCTTTACCTTCAGCCCGACTGCGGTGGTGATTGGTTTTATCAGCTCCTTTATCGGCGGCCTTGTCGGCATGCTGATGCTGGGTGGTCTGGGTATGGCGCTGATTATCCCGGGCATGGTGCCGCACTTCTTCTGCGGCGGTACATCCGGTGTATTTGCGGACAAACTGGGCGGCAAAAAGGGCTGTATTATCGCCTCCTTTATCGGCGGTATTTTCCTCGCCTTCTTACCGGCCATGCTGTTACCGGCGCTGGGCAACCTGGGCTTCGAAAACAGTACCTTTGCAGACTTTGACTTCGCGGTGTGGGGCATTGTTATCGGTGAAGCCTTTACTCACTTCGGTCAGATTGCGATTTACCTGATTTGTTTTGTTCTGGTTCTGGCATTACTGGCGCCGTTTGCCTTTAAATCAGTCAAAGTGGTGGGTGATACCCTGAGCTATGACGAATTAATGGAAAAAGACCGCGCACATAAGTAAATATGATACTGACGAAAGGTTTTAAGGAGTTGTTATGGCAGTAATTTCTGTCGGTTTATCCTGCTTCGACCAGTTCTTCTTTCTTAACCGCTGGCCGGAGGAGAATACCAAAAATTTCTCCGGCGATTTTATTGAAAGCGGCGGCGGACCCTGTGCCAATGCGGCATGGTTACTGGGATTGTGGGGAGAGGATATTTATTTTACCGGACACCTGAACCACGATATCTACGGTCAGAAAATTATTGATGAGTTTCATGATGTGGGTGTGAATACCGATTACGTTATTTTTAATGATGAAATGATCACACCGCTGGCATCTGTATTAGTGAATCAGTTAAATGGTTCCCGGACAATTATTACGCGCAAGCTGGTCTCTCCGCCGCGTATGACATTTGAAGAGAAACTGAAAATTGATGAGCTGATTACCCGCCTGACACAGGAGGATAAAGGGGAAGTCATCACGGTATTAATTGATGGTCATGAACCGGAGCTGAGTGAATATATTCTGACCCGTCTGCCTGATGCCCGCGTCGTGATGGACGCGGGGTCACTGCGGGAAAGCAATTTAAATCTGGCGAAATATACCGATTATCTGGTCGCCAGTGAAAACTTTGCCCGTGATCTGATTGAGATTGATAAATTCACCACCGATATTCAGTTAAAAACGGCATTAACGGAACTGAATAAACTGGCCCGGGGTGAGGCATTTATTACGCTGGGTGAGAAAGGCTGTGCGTATCTGCAAAACGGAATGCTGACAATATCACCGGCATTTATCTGTAATGCGATTGATACAACAGGAGCCGGTGATATATTCCACGGCGCATTTACGTACGGAGTTCATTATAACTGGCATATTGAGAATATTATTTTATTTGCCAGTCTGTCAGCAGCCATCTCAATTGAGAAAAAAGGGGTGCGCGAATCAATGCCGGATTTGGCGGATGTCCATAATGCGGTGAATAAATACGAAAGAAATCTGAAACACTATTTTGATTAAATTCTGATTTTGATTAATTCTGGTTTTTGATTAAATTACAGTTATACGCCAACAAGGGGAAATCCGATGTTAGTTTCGATGGAGAATATGCTCAATCGTGCATTTGCACGCCAGTACGCCGTCGGCCAGTTTAATATTAATAACCTGGAGTGGACCGGAACGGTATTAAAAGTTGCACAGCAACTGCGTTCCCCGGTTATTTTAGGTGTCTCCGGCGGAACCATAAAACATATGCTCGGGCTGAAATGTATTCACGATATTGTGGTGAATGCAATGGAGTTTCTGGAAATAGATGTGCCGGTGGCGCTGCATCTGGATCACGGTCAGTCTTATGAAGCCTGTGAAGCGGCAATTAAAGCCGGTTTCAGCTCCGTGATGTTCGACGGTTCACATATGCCGTTTGCCGAAAACCTGGCAATCACCAAACGTCTGGTGACTTACGCGCACCGCCGTGGTGTGTCTGTGGAAGCAGAGCTGGGTACCATCGCGGGCAGTGAGGACGGAATTGTGAATTCTCACGTCATTTATGCGGACCCGGCAGAGTGTCAGAAGCTGGTGGAAGAAACCGGGGTGGATTGCCTGGCGGCGGCGCTCGGCTCGACTCACGGGCTGTATAAAGGCAAGGCGAAGCTCGGTTTTGCGGAAATGCAGCATATCGCGCAGCTGGTGAAAGTACCGCTGGTACTGCACGGCGGAACCGGTATTTCAGACGAGGATATGAAGAAAGCGATTTCACTCGGTACGGCGAAAATCAACGTTAATACAGAAAATATGTATGCGTGGTGCCTGTCCGTGAAAGAGCAGTTTGAACAGCAGGGCGCGCATGATATCAACGACCCGCGCAAAGTGATTATGAAAGGATTACAGCCGGTCGCTGAGCGGGTGGAAGAGCGGATGCGTCTGTTCGGCTCTGCCGGGCAGTCTCTGTAACCCTGTCAGATCCTGCGGTGGCCGCCGCTCAGGCGGTCACCGGGGATTGGGTCAGATAATCTTTGGCATTATTAATAATCGCTTCTGAAATCCGCTGTAATGTGCCGGATTCCGGCTGGTAACGGTGCCAGTAAAGCTGTTTTTGCTGCACCAGTTCCGGCACCAGATTGATCATCCGTCCGGATTCAAGCTCATGTTTAATCTGATGTTCCGCAATCATACAGCAGGCGGAGTTTTGCAGTACCAGCTGAATATAGGCCTCTGATGACGGCACTATATGGCTGTTCAGGCTTCCCGGCGTTAAACGGAAATACTCCTGTAAAAAGATATGGTGCATATCTGACGAATGGTTAAATGACACCACCGGCGCCCGCAGCAGGGTCTCTTTGGTCACCCCTTTGCTGAAATATTTTTCCGCAAAGGCCGGGCTCGAGACAAAAATATAATCCATCGCCCCCAGATAATCACAGGTTCCGCCGACAGCAGGCAGCGGCTGCATACTGATTGCCCCGACCGCTTCCCCTTTGAGCAGATAGTCGAGTGTCCGGCTCTCATCATCCACCTTAATATCCAGACGAATGGCGCGGTCATCCAGGATCGGCTTGATAGCGGATAAAAACCAGGTCGCGAGGGAGTCGGCGTTAATGGAGATAGGGATGGTGACCACATGGTTGCCGCTTTCATTATCAAAGGCATCATGCTCAATTAAATCAACATGATAAAGCAGACCCAGCAGCTTTTGCCCGAGTTCGGTCGGTTTCGGCGGCACGGTGCGTGTCAGCAGCAGGGAACCGACCTGATTTTCCAGCTGTTTTACCCGCTGGGAAACTGCCGATTGTGTAATAAAGAGTTTCGCTGAGGCTTTCTCGAATCCCTGTTCTTTGATAATAAGATCGAGCAATCTCAGTGATTTATAATCGACATTCTTCATGGAAGCCCTGCGGTGGTGGTGAAAAGTACGGCTATTCTACACGAAAAGGGCGGCAGGAGGAAAAGCGCCGGTACGGGAATACCGGCGTGTAAAGACGATCAGTCAATGGTCATAACAATGGATATATTACCGATAAAAGGCCCGGCTTCCACCGGCCCGGTGGTTTCCAGTGTGCTTTTCAGCAGTGCGTTTGCTTCATAATCCCCGCGTACATAAACCGGTACACCACCGCCGGATGAGTTCAGCGGATAGCCGTTCAGTGTCAGTCTGCTGTAGAGATTGTTTTTCAGTCTCAGCCGGGATTCCGTATCACTCACGGAGTAGATCCGGACAGTGGCATCTTTGCTGCATTTCATTCTCAGATACTGACTGGCCTGATTGCCGTTAATTTCATTATCCGGTATCCGGCCATGATCGAGAATGGCGCTCGGATAGTCAGCCGTAAAACTGCAAATTCCGCCCGGCGGGGGAGCTACGCCACAGACAGAATCCGGATACATATAACCGTTACCACCGGTCGGGCTGCTGGTTAAAAAGAGGGTCACACATTCGTTACGGATAGCGTCACCTTTGTGATTGGTCTGCCCCTCAAACGGCAGTCCGCCGAAACAGTTATTATAAATATAGTTATAAACAGCTGTGGCATCCGGCAGTGTCATCAGGTTCATATTCCGGCAGCGCCCCTCAAATTCGCTGTTATTACGGGAGGATACCCCACCCCGGTCTGCGTTTGTGTGGCGGTGATTAATATTGGCGTAGCATTTTTTTGTCAGACCGACTTTCACACAAGGATGCACGCTGCCCGCCGGCGGCGGAGTCCAGGCAGTAATCCGGTAGTAATAATCGATATCTGCCGGTTTACCTTCAGAGCGGGTAATATAGCTGTACAGTGTTGCCTGTGCAGGCAGCACAAATAAAAGGAGAGTGGTCAGCACAGTGAGATAACGGAGGATCTTGGTCATACCGACCTCAGAAATAGTCGATAGTCAGAAACGCGGTGGAATTAAACGCGCCGTACTTAATGGTTTTACCGGTTTTTGCTTTCGGATCAACCTGCAAAAAAGCGGTAAAACGGATGTTGTTCTCACCGTTTCCGGCAATGGTAATGGTGTTGGAAAACTGATTCAGCGGGATCAGCGGAATATTATCTGTCCGCACGCCGATGGCAAACCCGCCTGCGTCACTGGACGGATCCAGCGCCAGATAGGACGGCATATCCGGGGTCCCGGTGAATTTAATCTTAAACCGGTTCATATCCGTGATATCGCAGTCAGACAGGATCAGGGAGAATGATTTGCGGACCTCAACCCCCTCATACAAATCCGGCAGTGAAACATCACTGAAATCCACCACCAGATCTTTATTTTCCGGTAACAGCGTGCAGGGGTCATTGTACAGCTCGCCGATCACTCGCAGGTTATCGGCGGCGTGCCCCGCCGGAATAAAGACGGCAGAGAATGTCAGTGCGGCGCTGAATAACAGACTGAAAGCAGCAGGGCGGTTCATCAGAAATACTCCATCGTTACAGTGCCGGTGCCGCTGAAGGAGCCGGGCGTGACGTCCCCGTTAGGGTTTTTGGTCAGCACAATGGTTAATGTCAGATGGCGGCTGCTCACCAGCTGCGCTTTGCCCAAATCCAGTTTCACCCCGGCGAGTTCAATATTAAAGCCCACGTTATTCTGGTTGGTTTTCACCAGTTTGTTATTGAACTGTGCCCGCGGCCCGTCAACGGTGAGGAAATATTTGAAATTCTCTGAGTCCTGCTCACAGACAAAGGGGATATCCACATCTTTGCGGATATCTGACTTTTCCAGCATTTTTATCTGGATGCGCTGAAAATCGACCAGGATTTCCTCGTTGTTATTCACTTTACAGGGCGGCGGCGGCTGAAGCCTTCCGGTGATCCGGATATTGGCGGAACTGTGTGCTACCCCTGTACCGGCATACACCGGCAGAGCAAAACAGGACAGCATCAGAGCTGTGATTAAATGTCGCATCACAACTCCTTATTCATAATCGATATGGATAGTGGCCGTGGCATTGAATTCACCGGCATCAGTTTGTTATCTGCCAGGAATTTCACCGCGAGGTCACTGACGCTGGTGGAAAGATAGCGCGAATCGACGGAGGATGAGGTGCCGGTGATATACAGCTTCATGGCCCGGGCGCGGTTATCCCGGCACTCGATCCGGTAATCCAGTTTTTCACGGTAATTATCGTTGTCTATCCGGGTGGTGGTGACATCTTTGAAATCAATCAGGATATTATTGCCCTGATTAATTTTGCAGGGCGCGATAAATATCTCCCTCCGGACATACACATCGATATAAGTGTAAGAACCGCCGGAGACCATCAGCGGCAGGCACAACAGTGCCGCGCAGCCGGTACGGAAAAGCATGGTCAGTGTCATCGGCGGTTCCTCCTGTTAATTATTTACTGTCTGACTGCACGGTACAGCTGCTGCCGGCACAGCTGAATTTCAGTGGTTTGGTATCACCGTAGTCATTGACGTAATAAACAACCGGCGCATTACCCAGCGCCGGAGCACTGAAGGACGCGGAGGCTTTTGGTGATACCATCACCGGCTCAAATTTCACTTCTTTTCCGCCGGTGGCATCCAGACGAGTGACTGAAAGATGGTACGGCGTGGTGTTTTCAATGGTGTACTGCCCGCCATTCTGTGACAGACGGATGCCATCCGCACCGGCGATTTTTTCCATCCGCTCCTGAACCTGAATCGCTTTCGGGCGGTAGAACAGTTTGATCTTGGTTTGCAGGGCAATTTGCAGCACGTTGCTTTTCTCAACGGCCGGCGGAATTTCACGGACGTTCAGATAAAAGACCGATTCGCGGTCAGCCGGTAATGAGGCGGCTTCCGGAGAGAGCTGCACTTTAATCTGGCTTTTGCGGTCAGGCTCAATCCGCTGCACCGGCGGAGTGACAAACACCGGTGATGTGATTTTCTGTCCGGTGCTGTTCTCAATCCAGGACTGCGCCAGATACGGTTTGCTGAGGTGCTCATTGGTGACCGTCAGCGGCACAGCTTTATCACCTTCGTTATAAATAACACGGGTTCTGTCGAGTGCGATGGCGGCTCCCGCGGTTACCGGAATGGCGGCCAGGGTGGTCAGTGCGGCGCAGAATAAGGTGGTCACTTTTCTCATGTTAAGGTTCCTTACGGATTCATCTGTTAATTCTGTAAAATACATACCGGTGCCGCCGGATTTACCGGCATGGCAGCAGCATATTAAACTGAACGTTATCATCCTTTATTTCCGGGATCCGGACAGTACATTGTGTCTGTCCGTTCCAGGCTACAGTCAGCTTCTGGCCCGGTTGTATCCCGGTCAGATAAGCCGATCCGTTATCGGCCACAATGCCGATCTCCGCATTTTTGTCATTCATGACAGAGGCGCCGAATGGCGGATGAGTATTATCATTCATAGCAATAATACCCATGATTTTATAGCCTTCGACAACATTAAATTTCCGGTAACCGATCGCACCGGAGGTCAGTGTTGCCTGCTGCACGGATGTCAGGGCTTCGGCATTATCCGGCATGGCATCGAGATCAAGAGACAGCAGGCCGCGTGAGTAGGCCGTCGCGGTCGGGATAATCGCTTTCCCGAAGGCGTTGGTCCGTACTGCTTTGCCGGTACCGCGCACATCAATATCTGATGTTCCGCTGGTATCCACCAGAATGCGCGGTGCCATACTGTTGCCGCTGCGGTGGAATGCCGCGCCTTCACGGGTCAGGGTAAAGCCGCCGCGTGACTGGCCGGATACCGTAAGAACGTTATCCTGAATATAGGTTCCGCTCAGTGAAAGGTAGTTATTCCCCCCTTCATTGGTATAGAAACCGGCGAGGTTGACTTTGCCGTCGCCTTCACCGGCAGACAGTGAATAGTTACTCGAATTATCAATATCAGTGTAATAGTTAACGTTATTACTGTGAGAGTTCTTATTGTAACTGCCGCTGTAGCTGAACATGCCTTTATTATCATCAAGCGGAACAGAGAGGCTGGCGTAGACGCCGTTATCTTTTGTTGAATCCGATTCTGTCCGGTAGGCTGACATACTCATGCTGAGGTTCTTTTTCTCTCCCCAGTCAAAGTTGCGGGAGAGGGTCATGCTGTAGTTATTGATGCTCGCTTTATTCCAGAATGTCTGATGACTGTAGTTCAGATAGACGTTCATGCGCAGAGACGGGAACACCTTGTTAAAGATGATGTTATACATCTCTTTGCTGTTGTCGGTATTACCGCCGCGGTAACGCAGATCGACAAACTGGTTCATGGTCATGTAATCCCGCTCCGAGAAGCGGTAACCGGCGAAGGTCAGCTGACTGTTAATGGCATCGAATTCTTTGGAATAGGTGATGCTGTAAGAGCCGCCGGTTTTATTTTGTTTATCTGCAAAATCACCCATGTTTGCCCGGGAATAGGAGACTTTCGCGGAAAATACCCCGAATGGTGCGATATCCCGGCCTATCCCGAAAGACACGTTCTGGTAATCCGTTGCCGCCAGTACCCCGCCGAACAGCGTGGTGTTGTTGCTCATCCCCCGGGAAAAACTCCCTGTACCGAATTCCGGGCCTTCGGTTTTGTGATCGTCTGACAGCGGTTTACCGGCCGCCAGTTTAAACAGGAACTGGCCGGGACGGGTCAGCATCGACAGGCGGGATGTTTCGATGGTGAAATGCTGTTCGCTGCCATCCTGCTCTTTAATGGTGACATTCAGTGTACCGTCACCGATGTAGTTCATATCACGGATACGGAACGGTCCTTTACTGACCTGCTCCTGATAAATGATACGTTCACCCCGGCGGATGATCACGGTGGCGTTGGTGCGGGCAACCCCGGCAACTTCCGGCGCATAACCGCGCAGCAGCGGCGGGAACATATTTTCATCGGTTTCCATGCTCATGCCGATGTAGCGGAAGCTTTCAAACAGTTCTGAGGTCAGATACTGTTCACCGAATATCAGACGGGCGCTGAGATCCCGGAGTGCCCGGTAAGCGTAGATCTGGTTCCAGCGCCAGCGTTTTGAGTGCTCCGCGCTGTCGCCGCCGGTCGCCTGCCATTCCGCACGCACACGCCATGCACCGAGGTTGACGCCGGTATCACCGTAGCTGACTACATCCGTCTTGCTGCTTTTATCGTTATCACTGCCCGGCTGGTATTTGCTGTGCGTGGCGGTGGCGTTATAGTCGAATAAAAATCCGGCGATACCGTCATCCCAGCGCTCCGGCGGATCCCATGACGGATCGCTGTAGGCCATATAGGCCTGGGGGATCCGGATATTGAGTTTATTATCCGCGATATCACCCGTTGCCTGCATATCAGGAATGGTACGGATATCAAGGCACTGCAATTTATCCTGCGCTGTCCAGCTGACTTTATTCTGCCACTCTTCTTTCATGGCAAGTTGTGCAAATAATTCAGGGGTAATACAGGGGACTGTTATTTCAGGATCATATTCCGGGATATAAAAAAGGATATTCTCATCACTGGTAATAACATTATTATTGAGTTTAGTTGCCAGAAGATAAGTACCCGGCATAACATAATTAGCCCGGCTGAATTTTGAAAAATCAATTTCCTGACTGTCTGAGTCTAAAAATGATGTATTAAAGTTAACGGCTTCTTCAGCAAATGCGGTATTTATCTGAATAACTGCAACCACAGAAGCTGTAAATATTTTAATTGTTGTTCTGAGCTTCATGAGATATGCCAGCCACCGCTAATCTATTATGCAGTGGCGGGAGCTGTCCTTGCAGACCACTGCATATATTAAAAAGAACTTTCAGTAACTATCCTGTTATTGATAGAAAATCTGGAAGTTAACCGGGGTATCGAAGTGACCGGTAGTAGCCTGTTCACCGGCAACTGCAGACTGGTTACCTTTCACATACGCTGCAAAGTTCAGCGGAGTGATTTGATCACGGCCACCGTTCAGGGTGTATTTTTCGGCAGGGAAACGTGAACCCAGTTCGATAGCTTTACCGCCGCTGTCTGTCAGTGCGATACCGGCATTCTGGATTGAACCCAGACCAACATATTTGGATGTTGCAGTACCGTCTTTCAGTTCAACTGTTGGTGCAGTGAATTGAATCTGCGCAGTTTTATACGTGGTGGTATCACAGTTTTTCAGTTCGATATTGAATGTTTTGCTATCTGTACGGTAAGTGCCGGTAGTCAGTTCGTTACGGCTGATTTCACCGAAATCCACTGTCTGATCCAGGAATTTACTGTCGATAGAGCAAGGCACGTTATTAATGAAGCCTTTAAAATGCACGGTACCGAGACCGCTTTTTACTTCTGGTGGTTGCACAGGATCTTCTGCCATAGCAGTACCCGCAGCAAATAAAGATCCCAGAACTACTGAGAGTAATACTTTCTGAAGTTTCATGTTATTTCCTTTATCAGGGATATTCGTCAATATTTAAGAATAATCTGTTTTATTTATATTATTAAATAAATAATCCCGTGAGGCTCAAGCCGGGATAATTTAATAATAATTCTGAGCAATATTCTTTGAATACCGCAGTATTATCATAATTGTTTATTAGAGTGTCAATTATCATGCAAATACCGCTATTTTTTATATCGCGATAACATTTAAATTTAAATATTATTACCCGGGTAAGAAATGAAATTATATATTGCATATGAACAAAACTCTTTCACGGAAACTGACTAAAAAATAGTGGATTGTTTGGCGACATTTCTTGTTTGATTTTTTCATATGCCGCATTAAGTCATATTTGTAGTGATTAAATGCAATTAGTTAACTAATGGTCATGCATTTAACCACTAATCCCAATCTTAATATGCTCATCACAGGACATAATCACTATTTACAAAAAGTGTTTGATTTTAATCATATACAAAAGTGATTAGTTTTATTGTTTAGTTTTATCGCAATAATTAATCAGGGAGAAAAATGGATTACAGCCGAAAATAAATAATGCAATTTTATTTATAATTATAGCAACGGTGATGTCAGTCACACGGCATACTCATCTTAAGATGTAAGGCGTTATCCGTGATTTAGGATATTGCAGCCTGCATCACAGTTAAGAAAAATTTATTTATTATCCGTGGTGTTTACATGAGGGTATACTCTGATACCGATGTGTTTTTTAAGTAATTATGCGTGAGCAAATGCAAAATATTTCTGAGACCTGATGAAACAGATTTACGGACAGAAAAAGAAACCCACAATCCGGTAACAATTAAGCAACGCAATTAGGCACTCAGCGATCAATTCTGCTGTGTTTACCCGGGTTTTCTGCGTTTGTGTGAAAAACAGCCTGCCGGAGGAATACCAGCGGATGAAACCCGTTCAGTACAACGCGGTTTTCCGGATTTCTGTGCTGAGGGCCGGGTTAATAGTCAATATTGTGACCTGTGTCCATATTGATAAAATAATGTGATCTACATCTGATTTATTCATGTTATCCGTTACAATGGTGATTTTTTACTGCCAGTCAAATATTTTGCCATAACGGTGATTGGAAGGTGTAATAAGATGTTCATCCCGGTACCTCCTGAATAAATTCAGTATTAAAACGGGGTTTTCATCATTATATAAAATCATTCTCATTAAAATCAGCGGACCGGAAAATTAAAAAAACAGGAGCCGCTTCACATTATTGTCTTATTTGAATATTTCTCTTTTTATTTTAATCAAAACCAATATCACTTATCGAATAATGTTTTTCACAAAATTATAGCATTTTATATCACATTGAAATTTAACGAATTATCTATTAATTAGTAACCCGAAATAAGTAGTCAGGACAGGGTTAATCAATAAATATTAATTTATTAATTTATGGCATGCCCAAAAGGCATGGCTGAGGAATTTTCGGAATATTGTCAGGAAAACAGTCCCGCGGGTAGTATGAATATGGAAAGGGTACGTTTTTTATATAAATACACACGAGTAATTCTCAATAACAATTCCTATAAAGGTAACACTATGGATATATTAAAAGATAGTAAGTTGCTTTTGGTTAGCTTATTTATCATTCTTCTTGCGGAAGCGATAGGGCAAATTAAAATCAGTCTGGTGATGGTTTTTCCGATGCTCTACTCCATGCTGATGGGTGGTATTATCAGCTTTCCGAAATTTAAAATCCTCAACGAAAAGAACATGGCGCATGCGACCTCTATCATGAGTGTGGCACTGGTGATCCTGATCGCCAAGCTGAGTACTTCCGTCGGGGCCTCCTGGGAAAAAATCATTCAGGCCGGTGGTGCGCTGGTTCTGCAGGAAGTGGGCCACTTTATCGGTACCATCATGCTGGGTCTGCCGCTGGCGATTATGTTAGGTATGGGCCGTGAAGCGGTCGGTGCCACCTATTCTGTCGGCCGTGAGCCGAACATTGCTATCATCGAAGCCAAATACGGCTTAAGTTCGCCGGAAGGCCGCGGTGTCATGGCAATGTATATCTGCGGTACGCTGTACGGTGCTGTCTGGATGGGGATCCTCGCGAGTGTGATCGCCGGTCTGGACATTCTCAGTCCGCTTGCTCTGGCAATGGGTGCGGGTGTCGGCAGCGGCTCGATGCTGGCGGCGGCGGTTGCCCCTCTGCTGGAACTCTATCCTGACCAGGCTGCGGATATTCAGGCGTTCTCGTCTTCCGCGAACCTGATGTCTTCTGTGTTAGGTCTGTACATCTATATTTTCTTCTCCTTACCGTTTGCGTCTTATCTGTACAACAAACTGAAAAGAAAACGTGCAACGGCGTCTGCGGATACTGAATAAGGATAACTAATCATGAAAAAGATGACAGAAATAGCCATAATCCTGGTTCTGGTGGTGTTCTTTACCGCGCTCGGCGATGCAGTCGGCGGGTCAATGTACGGCCGTGGTGAGTTCGGGCAGGTGTTCAGCGATACACTGCTGGCGATGACACTGCTGGGCGGTATGTCCTTCGCGGCATACCTGATCGCGATGATCCCGCCGTTAGGCAAACTGCCGGTGATCTTCTGGGTTTCCCTGATCGCCGCCGGTCTGTGTTCACCGCTGTTCCCGTATGACAAAGAAATGATTGCCATGACCGGTAAAGTCTCTATCGCGGTTATCAGTACCACAGTACTGGCCTTCGCGGGTCTTTCACTGGGTAAAGATATCGATAAATTCAAAGCGATTTCATGGCGCATTATCCCGGTGTCACTGGCGGTATTCTCCGGGACATTCTTATTTGCCGCACTTATCGGCCAACTGACGCTCACATGGAGTGGCGTTATCTGATCAGAGGGGAATATTCAGCATGACAATGACCAAAGAACAACTGAAAGCCAAAGTCTGCGAAGCGATTGCCGCCCGCAAGGGTGACATTAAAAAACTGGCAGAGAATATCTGGGCAGAGCCGGAGCTGGGTTATAAAGAGACCCGCACAGCGAAGAAAGTCGAAGCGGCATTTGATTCACTGGGTGTCAGCTACCGTAATCAGCTGGCGCTCACCGGGGTCAAAGCCCGCCTGAAAGGCGGAAAAGGCAGTAAACGCAGTGTCGCGGTGATCGGTGAGCTGGATGCCATTATCTGTGCTGAACACTCTGATGCGGATGACCAGACCGGCGCGGCACACTGCTGCGGTCACAATGCGCAGATCGCCAATATGATGGCGGTCACCATGGGGCTGGTGGATTCCGGGGCGATGGAATATCTGGCGGGGGATGTAGTGCCCTTCGCCGTTCCGGCTGAGGAATATGTGGAACTCGCTTACCGCAACAAGCTTATCGAACAGGGCAAAATAAGTTATATCGGCGGTAAGCCGGAGCTGATTTCCCTCGGTGAGTTTGATGATGTGGATATGGCGATGCAGATCCACCTGACCAGCGTCAAACCTGAGCGTGACAACGGATTTATTGAAATCTCCACCACCACCAACGGCTTTATCGGCAAGCTGATTAATTACAAAGGCAAACCGGCACATGCTGCGGCGGCACCGCATATGGGGATTAACGCCCTGAATGCGGCAATGATGGGTATCATGGGTGTGAATGCTATCCGTGAAACCTTTCAGGAGAAGGATTATATCCGTTTCCACCCGATCATCACCCAGGGCGGTGATTTGGTGAACGTGACCCCGAGTGATGTGCGCATGGAAAGTTATGTCCGTGCCTCAAACGTACCGGCGATGATCGATGCCAACGAGCGTATTACCCGTGCGCTGGTAGCCGGCGCCATGTCTGTCGGTGCCGAAGTGGAAGTGAAAGATTTACCGGGCTATCTGCCGCTGTACAACAATGACGTACTGAATGATCTGTTACAGCAGAATGCGGAAGGTCTGATTGGTGATGAAAATGTCTGGGTTGCCGAGCATATGACCGGCAGTACTGACACCGGGGATCTGTCCCATATCATGCCGGTCAGTCATCCGTGGATTGGTTCAGTGCGCGGCGGGCTGCACGGCAAAGATTATGTCGTTTTTGATGACGACATGGCCTATATCCGTCCGGCTCAGATGATGGCAATGACAATTATTGATTTGCTGTTTGATGATGCCGCCGGTGCGGAAGCCCTGATGGCGGAATATAAGCCGCTGATGAGTAAAGAAGAGTACCTCTCGTTTATCAGTTCCTTTAAGAACTGATCATCCCCCTGAAGGCCCGGAAACGGGCCTTTTTTATAGGACATGACTGCCATCATTTCAGCGGCATAATATATTCGATAGCACCGGATTTATTTGCCACCCAGTCATACAGACGCTGGCCACGGGTATTATCTTTATGGGTGTGCCAGTAGAGACGGCCGCACGGACGTGCCAGCGCCTGCTGCTGTACAAACTCAATCAGCTGTTTGCCGATATGCTGGCCGCGCACAGACGGATCCACATACAGGTCTTCCAGGTAACAAAACTCTTTTTCCGCCCAGGTGGAGCGGTGATAGAGATAATGCACGAACCCGGTGACTTTGCCGTTCATCCGCGCCACGGCACAGAACATCGGTTCTTTTTCATCAAAGAAACGTGACCAGCTGGTCAGCGTGACCTCTTCCGGAAAGCTGACTTTATAAAATTCCTGATAGGCCAGCCAGTGCGGCAGCCAGCCCGCATAATCATTCTGTGTGGCAGGCGCCACTGTCACCAGATCCGGTACGGATGATGTCATTGTATTATTCATGGTGTTTCCCTCATTATTCTGCATTCTGCTGTTGTGAAGAAAACGCGCGTTTTCCGTGATGTGAAGAGTACGTGTTATTTTGGTTCTTTATAAGATACACTTTTTATATTTTTAACAGATCCACTTCAGGTCACTATGCGAAAATCCGGCGCGGCAGCGTTCCCCGAATTACTGACAGGTAACGGGATCATCAAAGATCAGGTGTATCACGCTCTGCGTGAGGCGATCCTCAGCGGCCGCCTGCATGCGGGCAGCAAAGTGCCGTCCGGGCGGGCGCTGGCGGAGATGATGGGTATCTCCCGTAACTCGGTGATTGCCGGGTTTGAGCGGTTGCAGGATGAGGGTTATCTCATCACCCGGCGCGGCGCGGGTACCTTTGTGGCGGATAATCTGCCGGATCACGCCATCAGCGGACCGGTGGCATCCCCGGCGGATGAAACCGGGGAACTGGTAACCGCCAATATCAGCCCGCTGGCAGAAACATTGCTGTCGCAGCGTGTTGCATCCGGTGCGCCGTCCGATGCACTGTTTATGGTCGGTACCGGATGTGTGGATCTGTTTCCGCATGATGTCTGGGGGCGGCTGCTCGGCCGTGTCTGGCGTCAGTCCCGCTATGCGCTGCATACGCACAGTGAGCCGCACGGCTACCCGCCGCTGCGCCGGGCAATCTGTCATTATGTCCGTGCCACCCGCGGATTGCAGTGCGATGAGGACCAGATCCTGATTGTCAACGGCACCCAGCAGGCGATTAACCTGACAGTGCAGACGCTGTTACAGCCCGGGGATGAAGTCTGGCTGGATGACCCCGGCTATGATGGTGCGCGCGGGGCGTTTTTATCACAGCGGCTGACAGTGCGTCCGGTACGGGCGGATGAAGAGGGCATGGATGTGTATGACGGTCTGCGCCGCTGGCCGGACGCGAAACTGGTGTTCACCGCGCCGTCACATCAGTTTCCGGGCGGCGGTACACTCAGCCTGGCCCGGCGTTCGGCGCTGCTCTCCTGGGCGGCAAAGCACCATGTCTGGATCCTCGAGGATGATTATAACGGGGAGTTCCGTTATGCCGATCGTCCGCTTCAGGCATTGCAGGGGCTGGACAGGCATCAGCGGGTGATTTATGCGGGAACATTTTCCAAAATGCTCTATCCCGCCTTCCGGCTGGGATTTCTGGTCGTGCCGAAAGCGCTGATCCCTGCCTTTGAGGTGACAAAATATTATGCCGATACCGGCTGCGGCTATCTGGAGCAGGCCACGCTGACCCGGTTTATTAACGAAGGGCACTATGCGCGGCATGTGCGCCGGGTACGCAAAGCCTGTTATGAGCGGCGGCAGGCGGTGACGGATGCCATCAGTCAGTATCTTCCTGCGCTGCTGGCGATTGTCCCGAGTGACTCGGGGATCCACCTGTTATGCAGGATGAAAAACGGTGTTCCGGCACAGACGGTGATTCAGGCGGGACGGCAGTGCGGTATGGGCATGCAGCCGCTGGCCCGTTACTGCCGCCCGGATGCACCGCAGGAAGGGGTTTTGTTCGGGTTTGCCGCCTATCCGGCGGAGAAACTCACCGATGGCATCCGCCGCCTCGCGGAGGCGTTACAGGCACAGGGCGTGGTTACGGTTTAAAACAGATTCAGTGTCATCATCACTGCGCTGCACAGGATAAGGATCAGCGTGGCATACTGAAAAGCGCGATCCGGCATCCGCGTGAGCAGGATTTTGGTCAGCGGCATACTGAGCAGGGAACCGGCAAACAGCCACAACGCGAGACGGACATCCGTGTGTCCGTCCTGCATATAGGCAATAGCGGAAGAGCCGGAGAGCAGGGTGGTGACAAAAATAGAGGTGCCGATAGCCTGACGGATATCCATCTTCGCATAGCGCAGCAGCATCGGCAGTACCACAATCCCGCCGCCGACCCCTGTTGCTCCCAGTACCACACCGGCGGTGATCCCCGGCAGCAGCAACTCCCTTACTGACATGGGGGTTTCAGCCGTATCCGCCGGTAACGGAGGCGGAAAAAACATCCGCTGAATAAACAGCCACAGTGAAAACAGGATCGCCGCCACGACCAGCAGATTAATACTCTTTTCCGTGATCGCCTGCCAGGCCGGTACCGAGGCAAGCCATGTCACCAGCAGACTGGCACCGAAGGTGGCGGGCAGCATAATCCCCAGCACAATCATGGCGCGCCGGAGCGGAATATTGCCGAGTTTGTAGTGCAGCCAGGAGGAGGCGACCTTCATCAGCATGGAGAGAAGATTGGCGGTGGCGACGGCCATCAGGGCATTCATGCCGTAGAGATACGTCAGGATTGGCAGCACTATCACTCCGCCGCCGACACCGGTGGTGCTGATAATCAGCCCGGTTAAGGCGCCTGTGATCAGTGTTGTGATAATAGCCATTGTCCTTTCCCCGGGCCGGAACAAACAGGGGAGTTATCATACCCCATGGCGGGCGGATAAATACACTTAAGGATAATTCCGGTCAGGATTTCTCATTTTTTGCGCTATGATCACAACGGGTTTCCGGTGATTAAATAAAGGATGAGTCATGAAAAGGGGCGTATTTTTATCTGTGGTGATTGCATTGCTGGCCGGATGTAAGGAAACCCCGCCGCCTGCACCGGACGGATATTATGTGATTGATGATATTACCGTCACGTATGATAACCCGGCGGATAATGCGCCGGAGAACAGTGATCCGGAAAAAAATGTCAAAGCCGCCATCCGTGACACCATGGTCAGCCTGAAAGACTCCACATTTTTCTGGTTTGAGCCGGGCAGAGTCACGGTGGATAACAGCGGCAACCGTTTTGACAGTGATATTCATGGCGATACCTTTGATCTGAATAATATACAGACGACCTGGACATCACCGGACAGCGGACAAACCGTCTATCTGACCACGGAAAAAGAGGGCGCGTGCGGCTTCTTTAACTGTACCCTGAAAATGACCCTTTCCCGTGCCGATCATACCTCCGAAAAACTGGCCAGAATGAAAGCGGTATCTGATGTCAGAGCCGCCTCCTATGAAGCTTATCTGGAAACGCAGCGTCAGTATTACAAAGAGAACGGCTTCCCGCCGGTTCCCGGTGACACCATCAGAATGACAGAAAATATCTCAGTCACGCTGCCGGAAACAATGGCCATCGACCTGAAAAAACAGGAGGGCGGCGATTATGTCCGCGATATCGGCGGCCTTCATATTGAAAGCGATGATGATAATACGGAGATTTACCGCTTCCGTGATCCGCTCAGTGACGCGGAAGGTATTATTCATCTGGTGAAAGTCCCGAAATACCGCTGGCGTTTTGATGAATGGCTGAATCAGCAGAAAGGCATTATCTATCAGGAAGAGAACGGCGCGATCTATTACAACCGCTGGGGTAAGCCGGAATGCACCTATTTCCGCTATGACCAGAAAGAGCGGCGCTATGTGATTATTGTGGCGGAAACTGCGGATCAGATGATGATGCAGCAGATGTACAGTATTGCGCGATCTGCCGGGAAAAACCCGCCACCTGAAGCGAAAAGCAATAAATAAGTAAAAAAATGCCCGGCGTCGCCGGGCATTTACGTTAATTATGACTCTTTGGTGCTGATATAGATGTTTTTCACTTCGGTATAGGCATCCAGCATCATTTTATGGGTTTCCCGTCCCAGCCCGGAGTTTTTATAACCGCCGAACGGGGCATGCGCAGGCAGCTCATGATAGGTATTCACCCACATACGGCCGGTTCTGACCGCTTTCGCCACACGCAGTGCGCGGTTGATATCCTGTGTCCAGACCGCACCACCCAGCCCGTACTCGGAATCATTTGCCATCGCGACAACTTCATCCTCATCACTGAACGGGATCACCACCAGTACTGGTCCGAAAATTTCTTCGCGGGCAACCCGCATCTGATTGGTGACATTGGTGATAATCGTCGGCTTCATAAAGAACCCGGCATCCAGCCCGTCACTGGTCAGGCGTTCGCCGCCGGTGAGGATGGTGGCACCCTCTTTTTTTGCCAGTTCCACATAGCTGAGGATGGTATCGAGCTGTCCCTGACTGACCTGGCTGCCCATCTGAGTGTCTTTCGCCATCGGATCGCCGACTTTGACAGATTCAAAACGGGCTTTCAGTTTTTTCAGGAACTCATCGTGAATATCTTTGTGCAGGAACAGGCGTGAACCGGATTCACAGGCCTGACCCTGGTTCATCAGGATCGCGATAGCTGCATATTTGACGGCTTTTTCCATATTGGCATCCGGGAACACGATATTCGCCGATTTACCGCCCAGTTCCAGAGTGGCCGGGATCAGTTTTTTCGCGGCGGCAGCAGCAACAGTGTAACCAACGCTGGTGGAGCCGGTGAACGCCACTTTGTCCACATCCGGATGGTCAAGAATCGCCTGGCCGACCACAGAGCCGCGACCGGTGACAATATTAATCACCCCGGCAGGCAGCACATCATTCAGGATGCGGCCCAGTTCCAGCAGGGTCAGCGGGGTCAGGCTAGCCGGGTTTATCACCACGGTATCTCCGGCGGCAATGACCGGCGCCAGTTTCCAGGCAGCCATCAGCAGCGGGAAGTTCCACGGGATAATCTGACCGACAACGCCGAGCGGTTCGCGGATCACCAGACTCAGGGTGTTTTCATCCAGCACATCGGCCTGGTCGGAATGGGCGCGGATAGCTCCTGCAAAGTAGCGGAAATGGTCAATCGCGGCCGGTAAATCGATGGAAATAGCCTCATTATACGGCTTACCGTTGTCGAGGGATTCCAGGGTGGCGAAGCGCTCTTTTTCGGCTTCCAGGCGGTCGGCAATTTTCAGTAACAGCTGCTGACGTTCCGCAGGAGAGGTATGGCGCCAGGTTTCAAAGGTCTTTTTGGCGGCGGCAACCGCTGTGTTGACATCCTGCGCGGTACCGGCCGGATAATCTGCCAGTAATTCACCGGTTGCGGGATTAAATGTCTGGCTTTTGGCGTGATCACTGCTTTCGACCCACTGGCCGTTAATCAGCATTTTGTAGGATGGCTGAGGACGCAAAGCCTGTTCTATATCTTTCAGTTTAATCATTATTTTCTCCGTTCTGTCCGGGTGACTGATGAGCGCCGGAACGGCCTCATCGGGACAACAAGGCGTAAATACATGAGAACGTAACTGCACGTATTTATTAACGTCCTTAAACATTACCATATCAAACTATTAACGTGGCAATGAATTTGGCTATAACTGCAAAAGGCAGCATTAATTACCAAATTTATTTTTTTGCCATATTGAATAGAGTTATGGTATACAGTAATCATATTTGATTACATTTGGTGCGGACGATAAACTGAAAAGAAAACATTGGGATGAAGGATGTTTGAACTTTCAGTGATTAAAGCAGCAGAAAAAGAGATCATGAAGCTACCCGCAGGACTTAAAGCTGAGATGCTGACCGGGCTTGAAACCCTGCGTAAATACGGTGCATTTCTAAAAGAACCGGTTGTCCGTGACCTTCATCGTGACGGGCTGAAGGAGCTGAGGATCCGTTCTCATGAAGGGTGTGCCAGAGGGGTTTTCTTTTTTTACCGGGGAAACCATATAATTATTGTGCATGTCTTTCAGAAAAAAACGCAGAAAACACCAAAGCAGGTGCTAGAGTTAGCACATGAGAGAATGAAAGAAGTGATAAGGAGGCTGAAATGAGTCGTAATGATGATTATGATCTAGTCCCTTTTGAAGAGCTGAAAAATACATTACTTAAAGATCCTGAAGTCATTGATGCACTGGATGAAATTCAGGCACGAAAAGTATTGCTGGATACATTAAAAGCAGCGAGAAAAGCCCGGAAAATTACCCAGGCTGAAGTGGCTGAAAAAATGGCGACGCAAAAACAGAATATTTCCCGCCTGGAAAAAGGGGACTATGACCCGCAACTGGGAACATTGATTCGTTATGCAGACGCCATTGGCGGACGATTATCTTTTGATTTTCTGCCTGTAATTTCGGAGTCTGTCTGATAATACCGGCGGTTACCTTGCCGTTATACAGCCAGCAAAAGCCGCCCGGCAAACAGCAGCAGAATAGTGCCGATGACATTGTCGAACAACCGGCTGTGTGCAAGGAACCGCTCACGGATACGCTGGTGTGAGAACAAAACGGAAACGGCCATAAACCAGGCCGCATTCACGCCGCACATCCACACGCCGTAGAACAGTTTCACCGTCACCGGCGTGGACGGACTGACCAGCGTGGTGAACATGGCCAGGAAAAACAGCATCGCTTTCGGGTTGGTGGCGTTGGTCAGAAATCCCATCCAAAATGCCTTGCCGGCCGTTTGTACCGGGGCGCTATCCGGGCTCTCCGGGGCGATAGCGGCACTTGCGCCTTTACTGCGCAGAAACTGAATGCCCAGCCAGATAAGATAAGCCGCACCAATGTATTTCGCGGTATCCATCAGCCACGGTGTGGCCTGCATCAGGGCTGTCACACCAGCCAGCGTGTACACCACATGCACGGAAATCCCGGCGCCAATGCCGAGTGCGGTCATCAGTCCGGCTTTGCGTCCGTGATAAATACTCTGGCGCAGCGTCACGGCAAAGTCCGGCCCCGGCGAGACAACAATGAAAAAATGGACGAGCGCAAGCGCCAGAAATTCACTCTGGTTGAACAGATTCATCATAACCTCAGCAGATTAACAGGGGCGGCGGGAGTGCCGCCGCAGAGAGACAGGCTCCGTCAGATGACGTCGTACTGAACGGACAGAACGCCCTTTTTGGTTTTCACGGATTTCAGCACCAGTGTGCCGATCTCGCCGAGTGACTGCACATGCGTGCCGCCGCAGGAGTAAGGTTCAAAATCCGCAAAACGGATCTGAAACATACCGTCCTCATCCTGATAGAGATGGCAGGGGTGATCTGCGTCGATCAGCGCCTGACAGTGACGGCGGACATCTTCCGGATCCACGATCACCGGGGAACCGGCAGGAATATACTGGATCCTCCCTTCATCCGGCCAGTGATGTCCTTTGGTCGGTTTCCAGCCGAAAGTTTCCATCACATGAGAGAGCAGGTGTCCGCCGGTATGCAGCCTCGAGTGCAGCTGACGTTTCTCCGCATCGACATTCATCTGAACTTCACCGGGGGCGACCGGTATATCGGTGTAATGAATGATACCTTCCGGCATAAAAGCGGTGTGAAGAACAGTGGCGTCACCGAGTGTGCCGGTGTCTCCCGGTTGCCCGCCACCCTGCGGATGGAACAGGGTTTTATCGAGGATAACCGCATAGCGCCCGTCCTCTGCCGGACGGCATTCCAGGACAGTGGCGGTGCCCTGTAAGGCGCGGCTGGTCAGATAGCATTTTTCTGTCATGGTGATGTGTGCCTCATTATTATTGTGTCGTGTTGTCTGACATTGTATTGCAGGCACTGTCATATGATAATACGGCAAAAATGCAAAGGATTTATTCCCTGTGATCACAAATGAAACCCTCGCATTACTCGAGGAAATGGCGGTATTTGCCAAAGTGGTGGAAACCGGCAGTTTCTCGGAAGCTGCCCGGCAACTCGGCGCGACACCGTCTGCGATCAGCCGTGCGGTCTCGCGGCTGGAGCGTGCACTGAATACCCGGTTATTGCAGCGTACGACCCGCAAACTGCGTCTGAATGAGAGCGGCAAAGCGGTATATCAGCACTGTCAGGCGCTGGTGAATTCTGCGGGAGCGGTGATGAGTGCCAGCGGGCAGTTCAGTGAAACACCTTCCGGGCTGGTGCGTCTGGGCGCCCCGAAAGCACTGGGCTATTTTATGGTGCATCCGCTTATCAATGAATTCCTCGCAACGAATTCCGGTGTGAATGTGATGCTGCGTCTGGAAGATCGCTATATGGATCTGATTGATGAGGAAATCGATCTTGCCATCCGTATTACCAATGAACCGCCGCCGGGGCTTATCGGCAAGCGGCTGTTTACGGTCAGTCATATTTTATGTGCCACGCCGCAGTATCTGGCGGAATATGGCACTCCGTCTCATCCGCAGGAGCTGAAGGATCACAGCTGCCTGTTCCTCAGTGAGGAAGCGGCAGATACCCGCTGGCGTTTTCAGCAGGGGAATAAAGTGGTGTCTGTGAATGTGCACGGGCGTTATTCATCAAACCACAGCGGGGTGCGGCTCGGCGGGGTGAAATCACATCTCGGGATCGGCGGGCTGCCGGTATTTACGGCGCGTAAATCGCTGGAGAGCGGGGAGATTGTGCAGGTTCTGCCGGACTGGACGTTTAAAACCCGTTACAGCGGGGATGCCTGGCTGCTTTATCCGCCGTCGCGTTATCAGCCGCCGCATATGATGGTGTTTATTGATTATCTGGTGAAAAAACTGCGGACATAAAAAAAGCGCCTTAAAGGCGCTTTTTTTGTATCTGTCTGATTAATCAGAATGCTTTGCTGTATTTTGCAA
>NZ_KV791711.1:364646-374469 GCF_001807955.1 Morganella sp. HMSC11D09 | reverse complement strand
GCTTTTTTGCGTTTGGGTGAAAAGAAAAATGGCGAAATGTGTGGTCATTTACCGGATGAAAAATTAACAGTCGGTAATTTCGGGTTTAACTACAGGTAATACTCTGCACCTGAATAGATCATAATGAGTCAATGGTGAGAAATCACACCTTATATATATCGCTGTCATTCTCCTGAAATGTTCCGAATCCCTCGAATACAATCTAAATTCTCTCCTTTCCGGACACGAGCTACGTGCTTTTTTAAGCTATAAGACAGGCTGATTTTGCTTCTTTAGGGCACTGTGCGACAAAAATGAAATATTAAAAAAGCCACTGCGTGCCTGATGCAGACTTTCTGAACAATTCCGGGTAACCGGGAAACTCAGAACGCATTATCCTGTGGTCACACTTTGCCGGGGTCGGGGCTCATCGCTGCAGTTGCAAATACCGGAAAAACGGTCCTGACAAGTCGGATGGCTGACGGGCTATATTACGCAGTCAGGTACAGGAACTGCATAACATCAGTCATGGAAAGAGACTTCGGATGAAGATGACCGGGTGACAGACATCACCTTACGCGTCAGTCCGCAGTAACACTACCCGATCAGATATGGTGACGTGACGTATATCCGGACAACTGACTGCCCATCAAAGAGCCGGAAATATTACCGGAATCTTTCGTACTGGCAACAGAAGGTGGCAGAACAGTGAGGTTAATCATTCAGGAGCGGGTGAAAGATCTATAGAAAAGGGTTTCATGATAAACATGAAACCCTTTCTGTTCCGGCCATCGGGTCTTTAAATGGCCTGAATTAACTGTAACGCAGATTTTTAGCCTCTGATCATGGATCAGAAGTTATAACGGATACCAATCTGTCCGTTGATTGGTGAATAAACTGCATCACCGGCAATGTGCTGTAATTCCATGAACATATTCACGTTGTTATAGCGGGCATTGAAACCGGCACCGAATTTACCGGTACTGCCGGATAAATCCAGGTTAATGGTGTTGTAACGGTTAAATTCAACTTCGTTACCGTCTTCATACTGATGATTCCACGCCGCTTTCACATACGGAGAGAACACCAGGCCGTTATCAAAGCTGAAGTCTTTACCGGCATTGACACCCAGTTCGCTGGTAAATGAAGTCTGGCTCTTGATTGCCGCATCCATACCATTATTCAGGGTGATATCTTTACTGCCCATACGGTTATACGCTAACTGTCCGTAAGGTGTGATAAAGATCTGATTACTGAAGGCAAAGGTATAACCGGTTTCCAGCGCCATCCCCCAGACAGAGGTGGAGTAATTGTCGCTGCTGACATCATAACCGTTAGTGGATGTTGTCTTCAGTTTATTATCAAAGTGGTTATATTTCAGTAATGCATCCGCATACCAGCCGTTGCTGTTCAGATAAGTGGCATAGGCACCGAAGGTATAGCTGTCGATATCACTGGTACCTGCCCGGTCATTTTTGACATCACCTTTATCAAATCCGGTGAAACCACCCAGAACCAGTTTGCTGTCACTGTTTAACGCTAACTGATAATCCGCACCCAGTTCCAGACCGGCGTGTCTGAGTTTGTACTGAATCTGATCCTTATCCACTTTGGTATTGCTGCCGATACCCTGCATCCAGAGACCGTTCTCAATACTGTCGCTGGTACGCAGCATATGCAGACGTGCACGCAGATGATCAACTTCGTTGTTGTACATCAGCTGCGGCGCACTGGGCAGTGCGAGTACCGCACGGGCACTTGGTGTCAGGCGATCGGTTGCAGTGAATGACCATGTGGTGTCATTATCGGCACCGGTACGGGTCTGAATATTATGAATGTAAGTACCGGCATCCATCAGGTTGAGGATTTTGCCGTCCGCATCCTTCATACCAAAGACCGCATTGCTGTCACCGGCCACGTTTTTCACATATGCGAAATCAGCAGACTGAGGGCGATTCAGAACGGCTTCTTTACCGGTGCCCCGCTCAATGATGGTGACATAGTGCTGACCATAAGCATTATCAGTATTGATAAAGTCAGAATTACCATTGAGGATATTGCTGTTCATGGTGAAATCTAACGTGGTGTTATCATACTGCGCCGGATCATTGTTACCCAGATTATTGATATTCATCTGAGTATGGCCTGCCGGATTGGTCCGGTGGTCAAAATTCACCGCTGCTTTACCGTTTAAGGTACCGATAGTGACGGCATCGTGTTCCTGAGTGCCTTCATAAACGGTGACGGAGCTTTTGCCTTTGGTCTGGCTCAGAGCAAGATCTTCCACATACGCACCATTGGTGGTGGCCGCATACAGATGCAGATGGTTTTTGCCGTTAAAAGTAGTTTTGCCGGTCGCTTTACCATTGGCCTCAACAATCATATCGATATCACCGTTGAGGGTGTTATTTTTCGCTTCACCGCCATTTTCAACGGTTAAGTGAGAATTGCCGGTCTGGGTGTTATCGGTGGCCAGGCCGCCTTTCTTAACAATCTGATTGGTATTGGTCAGTTTGTTATTGTTGGCGGTACCGCTGATAACCTGCTCGCCACGTTTATCCGCTTTGTTGGTGATGGTATTGTTTTCTGCAAGACCATCCACATACTGACTGCCGTTGGTAATGTCATTTTTAATACCGGCAGTACCGTTTTTGCCGACAACCTGCTTACCGCGGTTAGTGGCTTTGTTAGTGATGGTATTATTTTCTGCAAAACCATCCACAAACTGGTTGCCGTCGGTAATGTCATTCTTAACGGAGGCGATACCGTCTTTTTCAACACGCTGGTCAGTGTTGCTCAGGGTGTTATCTTCCGCTTTACCGCGTACAACCTGGATACCGTGCTCAGCACCGGCATTATCGATAACATTTTTAACGGTAACGCCGGTTTTTTCAATGATCTGATCGGCATTTTTCAGTGTGTTGTCAGTTGCTGTGCCGCTGACTGCCTGATAGCCGTGTGTGCCGGTGGTATTATCGATACTGTTTGTGGTGGCTTTGCCGCCGGCACCAATGGTCTGATTACCATTAGTGATATTGGTTTTTTCTGCCGTACCTTTGACAACCTGATCACCATCTTTGATTGTGTTACCTTTGGCAACGCCACCGGTGTTGATAGTCTGATCGGCGTAGTCAAATTTGGAATCAATGGCCAGGCCGTGATTATTGACAGTTTGTCCGGCTCTCTGACCTGTCGTTTTATCACCGGTAAAGGTGGAATCAAGTGCAATGGCTTTGCGGGAGTCATTGTCACCGTTCAGATACTGCTGGCTGGCGCCGGTAAATGTACCGTTACGGGACAGTGATTTGTCATTAACAGTCTGGGTGGCATTACCTGTGAAGGTATCGCCTTCAGACACCAAATATTCACCGTGATCCGCCGGATTCAGGCGGCTGTCATCAACCAGTGTTCCTCTGGTGGTAATTGTCGCAGCACCAACGAGTTCTGTTTTGTCCATCGTGGAGCCATCCAGAACCTGTTCTGAGTTATCGCTGTATGTACCATTGGATGTACTCAGCGTGATTTCAGCTTGTTTGTGGTTTGTATTATCACCGAATGATTCATTGAGTCCTGATGTGGGAATATGAGGCAGAGAGGCACAGCGATATCTTGCATAGGCATCAGCGCCGGTTATTTTAACAACGGATTTTCCGCTGACGTTAAGGTTATCGGCCTGTCCGTTGATACTGGCGTCAGAGTTAACGATCTCCATATTTTTTACATTGATAGGAGAATAGTAATAACTGTAGCTGTGATAATAGTGGTCAATATTATTCTGATCAGTTATTTGGTCTATATGGCGCATTTCCGACAAAAACAGATGTTGCATTACTGTCTTTGATTGAACCGGTGTATTCAACAGGCGTATTTACCAGGGATCCCCCGGTAAACTCCGTCTGATAATATCCGTTACCACCGGATGTTTTGTTACCAACGATATCAATGTCTGTAGCCGCCACTCCCGCAGATACGGAAAGCGCACTAACTACCAATACGGTAATTTGCGAAAGTTTAAATTTCATAATAGTGGCCTGTGTTCGGAATAAAGGTGAATGGGAAAAGATCCTAATACCTATTGTTATCAGGTAATTATAGGGTGTTTACTACGCAGGAAATAAGGGGGTTCCTATTGCGGGTATCTAATGGTCTGAATATGTTCTTATTTTATTTTTACTATGGGTATTTGCACTTAGACATATTATTTTCATCCTTACTTATCCGGATTTTGGGTTGTAGTTATTATCAAATTAATAATGAAAATGCCATTTTCATTCCGGTTTATTTTACATAATATTAATTTAAAGCTATGTTGTTTAAATAAGGAATAAGGAATAAGGAATAAGGAATAAGGAGAAATAGCACTATTTAAATCGAAAGGTTATTAAATATTTAAATTACCGGGTCTGATGCCATTGCGGAAAATTAACCGGAATGAATCATTTTTTGCATGTGATGTTGCTCACAAAATTTACACTGCCCGGTCACCGGATTTTTATTTCAGCGATTGGTACACACTGTAACCGGCAACGGCGCCGGCGATATCCCAGACGAAATCTTTCACACTCCAGCCGGTACCGCTCGGGCGGCTGTCATAAAACTCTTTCGCGGCTCCCAGCGCAACAGAAAAACCGATACCGAATTGTGCACTGTGCCGGTGCTGCCAGTTCTGGTGATCGCCATAAGCATTAGCGGCAATTGCGGTTGCAGCTGAAAAGGCGAAATGCTGGGCTTTATCCCGTCCGGTCCAGCTGTCATTAGCAAGGTGCATCGAACAGCCGGAACTCAGCAGCAGGCAGAAAGACACTGTCATGCAGGTACGTAATGTAACGGGCATACTCATTCTCCGGGAAACAGATAAAAAAATCCCGGCGGGTGCCGGGAGGTTTATATCAGAGGATCCGGCTTATCAGGCGATCAAGACGGACGCGGCGCAGACGGCGCAGCAGTTTTTTGATCTTGACCGGATAGTCACGGATATTATCCAGCTCAGTATAGCTGCGGATAATGGTTGTGTTGGTGCGGATATTGGCCAGCTCTTCCTGACGCTGTGCGTGCAGCTCCTGTTTCGGGTCACGGATAAGGATCGCATTTTCCAGATCCAGGCCCCAGGCGCGCGGGTTCAGGTTATTACCGGTGATCAGCTGCCACTGATTGTCCACCCACATCCCTTTCAGGTGATAGGTGTTGTCGTCATCTTTCCACAGGCGGATGGTCAGTTGCTCACTGTCGGAGAACCGCTGCAGACGCTGCATAAAGCGGCGCAGATTGATTTCATACAGATAAGGCAGCCCGCCGATAATTTTGAACGGCTCTTCCGGCGGAATATAGAAATCATTGGCGGTTTTATCGCCGATAATGATTTCCACCTGTTTCCCGTCCCGCAGCAGGCGGCTGATAATGCGCACCAGTGTTGACGGCAGATTGAAATACGGCGTGCAGATAACCACTTTTTCCTGTGCGGAACACATCAGGTGCTCAATGGTGTTATTGAGCATGTTCTTTTTCCCGAGACCAATCAGCGGCGTCACGGCCAGCTGATCATCAGGCAGTGCCTGCGGGGTGAAGTGGTATGCGGCATGGCGCAGTTTCAGGCGGAAATCGCGGATCAGGTTTTTGATCTCCGGCGTTTTCACGCGGGTTTCGGTATCGAGTTTCTGTACCGCCGGTTCCGGCAGCAGCATTTCATCAATAAACAGTTTCATTGCCGCCGCCAGTTCCGGATTACGCAGGAAGTGGTAGCGGTCATAACGGTATTTATCATGCTGATACAGATAGACATTATTGACGCTGGCACCGCTGTAAATAACGGTATCGTCAATAATAAAACCTTTCAGATGCAGAACACCCAGCGCTTCGCGGGTATTTACCGGCACACCGAAGATAGGGATAAGCAGGTCAGGGTGAGATGCCGCGACGGAGTGATACCAGTCGGCATTGGTGGCATTCGCTTCTGCACCGATACGCCCGCGCTGTGCGCGGTGCCAGTCAACAAAGACTTTGATATCCAGTTCCGGATTGGCTTTTTTGGCGGCATACAGCGCGTCAAGGAAATCCCGGCCCGCATCATCGTGCTCAATATATAACGCAGAAATATAAACGGTTTTCTTTGCACCGGCGATTTCTGCCAGCAGACGGCCTTTAAAGTCGCGGGTATGGAACAGCGTTTCAACATCATCCGCAGACTGTGCTAACTTCGGCAGTTGTGCAAGGTGCTGTTGGTGTTTCGCGGATTTGAATTTTGACAACATCACAGTGCGAATTATCTCTTTAGTTATAGGCGGCGGTTACGAAATAAACAGGTACCGGCCGGTAATGAAAAGATGAACAGATCAAAGGATTATATCACCAGTTTGTCTGATTGTGCGCAGCAATTCACTTTCTGCTTAAGTGACGGTTAAGTCTGTGTCATATATCACGTTGTCCGTTTTTGACTATTGCACTGCCGCAATTTCGGAATTCAGGTGAAGTGTCAGGTTGACGATACCATCCTCAAACTGCGTTTCGACGGTAAACCCGAGCTTTTTCGCCAGTTGGATCATATTGCGGTTCTCCGGCATGGTGATGGCGGTCAGCAGGAGGATGCCGCGTGATTTTGTGTAGGCGAGCAGTTTGCACATCAGCTGATAACCCAGGGTATTGCCTTTCATATCTGACCGCACCAGCACCGCAAATTCCGCTTCCCGGTTATCCGGATCCGACATCGCACGGGCAACCCCGATAATCTGACCGCCGCTGTCCACTGCCACAAAGGCCATTTCGCGGTCATAATCAATCTGGGTCATTTTTGCCAGGTCGTCATGGGTAAATTCACTGATCTCACTGAAATAACGGTAATAAAGGTCTTCTTTGGTCACGCGGTCAATAAAGGCTTTCAGCAGGGGTTCGTCTTCCGGCAGGATAGGGCGGACATGCACAACCGCGCCGTCTTTTAACTGAAAATTCTCCTCCAGTTCTGCCGGATACGGGCGGATAGCCAGACGCTGACGGCCGTCACCGGCCGCCGGTGCCAGAGTCATGGTGGCATCCAGGACAGTAAATTCCGTACCGGAGGCGAGCAGCGGGTGTAAATCGAGCGTCACCACCTGCGGGCAGTCAATTATCAGGTTGGACACCTGTACCAGCACCCGGCTCAGACCCGCAATATCCAGCGGATTCAGGGCGCTGCCGGCTGCCAGTTTGTTATTCTTAATGGCGTGAATCACCAGATAACGGGCAAGGGCCATATTGAGCGGCGGCAGGGCAACGGCGGCGGGGGATTCATCATCCCACGGGCGGCTGGCATCTCCCAGCATAATCACCGGGCCGAAAACCGCATCCTGGGTCACGGCAATCCGCAGTTCCTGTGCCCCGGCGCGGTTCGCCATCGACTGCACAATCAGCCCGTCTATCTGTGCATCGGGGAAGTTTTGTGTCACCCGGTCAATAATTGCGGCTGCTGAGGTGGCGACTTCCTGTTTATCCCGCAGATAAAGCATCACGCCCTGCACATCGGATTTATGTGCGATATCCGGTGAGCGCAGTTTCAGTGCCACCGGGTAACCCAGCGTTCCGGCAATGGTAACGGCATCATCCGCAGAATGGGCAATCCAGGTCGGCAGAATGTTCAGCCCGTAAGCATCCAGTACCGGCTCAACCTCATAGGTATCCAGCACGGTGTGCTGACGGCGCAGGGCGCTGTCGATGCAGTGATGAGCCTGCTGCCGGTTGGCAGTCAGCCCTTCGGACAGAGCAGGGGTTTCCGCCAGCTGTTTCTGGTTGCGGCGGAATTCCACCATATGCATAAAAGCGGTCACAGCACCTTCCGGTGTGCGGTAAGTGGGGATCCCCGCCTCGCCGAACAGGCGGCGGGCTTCCTGTGAGGAGTATTCCCCGCTCCAGTTGGTGAAAATTGTCAGCCAGCGGCTGCGCGGATGCTGCGCGATCGCGGCAATAATCCGGGCGGCGGTTTCTTTGCCCGGTGCAATCGCACTCGGGGAGTGGAGGATCAGCAGGGCATCATGATCGTGGCTGCCGAGCAGAATATTCAGGGTGGCGATATAGCGATCCACCGTGGCGTCATCGCGCAGATCCAGCGGATTATTGATCACAAAATCATCCGGCAATACTGCCGCGAGTGCAGCGCTGCTCTCATCGCTGAGACCGGCAATTTTTCCCCGGCGGCGGAACAGTTCGTCCAGCGCCATTGCTGCCGGTGCCGCGCCGTTGCTCATAATGGCGAGACGTTCACCGCGCAGCGGCTTCATAAAGGTCAGGGTTTCCACGGCGGAAAACATCTCGTGGGTATCCTGCACCCGCAGCAGACCGGCGCGCTGGATTGCTGCGTCATAGGCAATATCCAGGCTCGGCGTTTCACCGACCAGTAACTGTGTGCGCTGCGTGCGGCCACTTTTGACCACCAGGATCGGTTTATTGCGGGAGGCACTGCGGGCGGCTGACATAAAGCGACGCGCATCATGAATATGTTCGAGATAGAGCAGAATGGCGCTGGTTTTGCTGTCGCGGGCCAGGAAATCGAGCATATCGTCGATATCAATATCCGCGCTGCTGCCGAGTGCGATAAAGTAGGAAAAACCGGTTTCCCGCTGTTGTGCCCAGTCCAGAATGGTGTTGGAAACGGCGGCGGACTGGGAAATAAACGCCAGTTTGCCTTTGAGCACCGGTACCGGGGAAAAACTGGCATTCAGCCCCTGCCAGGGCGCAAGCAACCCCAGGCTGTTCGGGCCGAGCAGGCGGATATTATAGTGCTGACAGGTCTGTTTCAGTTCAGCAGTCTGTGACGCCGGGGCGGAGAGAATAATCACCGCGCGGCAGCCGAGTTCACCGAGTTCATTCAGCAGGGCAATATTACGTTTGGGATGGGTGCAGATAATGGCCAGATCCGGTACCAGCGGCAGATCAGCAACAGACGGATACGCCAGGACCCCCTGCACTGAGCGGCGTGACGGCGTGACCGGCAGAACCGGTCCGGCAAAACCGCCGCTGAGCAGATTGCTCATCATCCGGGAACCCGCCCGGTTGGGCTTTTCGGATGCACCGATAACCGCAATGGATTGAGGCCGGAGTAATGCTTCAAGGCCGCGCTGACTCATGGTGTTCTCCTCAGACCGGATTCCCGTGTGCTTTAATTTAGCCTAAAAGCAGCTCCTCTGCTCTGATTTGTGCCACCGGAAGATGTGACTTACCCTTCAAATACTGACGGCGGAAGCAGGTGAAGTGATCCAGAAGCTGTTTTCCGGCCGCGGTATCACCCGCCATCATCAGTGCCGCAGCGGCCACTTCGGCGGTACAGTGCTGATCTTCCCGCGCCGCAACCCGCAGCAGATAATCTTTCTGCGCCAGATCGTTGATGGAGAGCAGCGGGATGTTATCGAGATACGGACTTTTACGGAACATTTTGCGTGCTTCCGGCCAGGTGCCGTCGAGCAGAATAAACAGCGGCGGCTTTGTATTTTCCGGCACATCACTGAACACCTGACGCGGCGGAGTGGCATACGCCTGCGGGAAAATCAGGTACGGCTGGCGGGTGTCATCTTTCAGCAGCGCGAGCAGGGCCTCGTCCGGTTCGGTACGCGACCAGAGAAAAGCCTGTGTGTCCGGCAGGACATCGGCGATAAGCTTCCCGGTATTGCTGGGTTTGAGCGGTTCGGTATCATACATCAGCAGGCAGAACTGACTGCGCGCATCCCGGGTCTGTATGGTGTCACACAGACAGTTTTTTTCGGGTAATAAGCAGTAATTACAACGGACTACACGGCATCCCCGGGCACGGAAAACACGGGTGGATTGCGCCAGACGCCGCTGGCGTAACTGGTAAACAGAATTGGTCTTCATTTTTATCGGCTGG